>JAEZJH010000241.1 GCA_023436385.1 Pseudomonadota bacterium | reverse complement strand
GCCCGGCCTCCTGCCGGGCCGCGTTCCGTTTCCGGGCCTCGCCGGCCCGCTGCCCTCCGGCCAGCCGCCACCCTGCCGGCGGCCTTGAGCGGTGCGCCCGGCCCTGCCAGAGTCCGCCCGTGACCCGCATCCGCGACCCGATCCACGCCTCCATCGACCTCGACGCCCGCGAGCGGGCGGTGATCGATTCCCCCTTCTTCCAGCGCCTCCGCCACGTGCGGCAGATGGGCTTCGCCGACCTGGCCTTCCCCGGCGCCAGCCACAGCCGCTACACCCACGCCCTGGGCGCCTGCCACGTCGTCTCCCGGGTGTTCGAGGCCGTGTTCTGCCGGCTCCCCGACGTGCCCGCGCACGAACGGGCCCGCTTCAAGGCGGCGGTCCGGGGGGCGATGCTCCTCCACGACCTCGGGCACCCGCCCCTCTCCCATGCCTCCGAGTCGATCCTCCCGCTCCGCGCCAAGCTGGGCCTGCCCGCCGCCTTCCGTCCCGGCCCGGAGGACGAGCAGGCCACCCACGAGGACTTCACCCTGAAGCTGCTCCTCGACTCGGAGCTCGCGGTGTTGCTCCGGGAGCGCTACGGGCCCGACGACCTGCCGCCCGAGGCGATCGCCTCGCTCCTCGCCCACCGGCGCGGTCTCCACTCGTGGTTCGAGTGCGGCGGGGTCGACTACGCGCCGCTCCTCCGGCAGCTGGTCTCCAGCGAGCTCGACGCCGACCGGATGGACTACCTGCTCCGCGATTCGTTCTTCAGCGGCGTCAGCTACGGGAAGTTCGACCTCGACTGGGTGGTCGGGCACCTGGGCCCCCACGTCCACGACGGCCTCGCGGAGCTGTCCTTGGGGAGCCGGGCGATCTTCGCGGTGGAGGACTTCCTCCTCTCCCGCTACCACATGTTTCTCTCGGTGTATTACCACCGCACCCCGATCTGTTTCGATCGGATGCTCCGGCTCTTCTACGAGGAGTCGCCGGAGGAGTACGCGATCCCCGCGGAGCCGGAGGCGTTCCTCCGGGCCGACGACATCGGGCTCCTCTCCGCGCTCCGGGTCTCGAAGAACCGCTGGGCCCACCGCATCGCCCACCGCCAGCCCTTCCGGCTCCTCCTCGAGACCAACACCTACGACACCGGCGTCGACCTGGTGGGGATCGCCGCCGCCCTCCGCGACGCGGAGATCCCGCACTTCACCACCGAGTCGATGGGCCTGGTCTCGAAATACTTCGGCCAGGAGACCTCCGAGGCGATCTGGGTCCACGTCCCCGACCAGAAGCGCTTCGTCCCCATCGAGCAATACACCCCGCTCTTCCGCCGCTACCAGCGCGAGGTCCGGATCGCCCGCGTCTACGTCGATCCCTCCCGCCGCGACGACGCCCGCCGCCTCGCCGGTCTGCCCGGTTAGCGGTTGCGGAACCAGGCCCAGAGGGCGAGAGCGGCGGTGAGGAGCAGGCTGACGAGCAGGCTCGTTCCCAACGGGAAGTAGAAGCGGAAGCCCGGCCGCTCGACCCGGATGTCGCCGGGGAGGTGGCCGAGGGGGATCCTCGCGGCGCTCAGGAGCCAGGCGACCAGCCCCAGGACCGCCAGGAGCGAGGCACCGAGGAAGAGAAATTTGACGAGCGGGGGCATGCGTCCCGGGATCTAACACGCGGGGAGGAACGACGCCCGCGCGGCACGCCGGCCGCACGCGTGTTACCGTCGCCGATCCGGAGGAGCCGTGGACTTCCTGGTGGTCGCCGACGAGCGCGAGACGTGTCCCTACCTCCCCGACCGGACGTCGCGGCTCCCGCTCCGCCTGCCGCTGTCGCGGGTCCCGCCCGCGGAGTTCGACCGGCTCCTCGCCGAGGGCGACCGGCGGGCCGGGCCGTTCCTCTATCGCACCGCCTGTGAAGGCTGCCGGGCCTGCGAGCCGCTCCGCATCCCGGTGGCCCGCTTCGCCCCCTCCTCGTCCCAGCGGCGGGCGGCGAAGAAGAACCCCGACGTCGCGGTCGAGGTGGGCCGGCCCCAGGTCACCCCCCGGCACCTCGAGATCTACGACCGGCACCGGGTCGAGCGGGGCCTCGCCCGCAACCCGGAGCCCACCTCCGCCCGGGCGTATCGGATGCAGTTCGTGGAGAGCTGCGTGGAGACGGTGGAGCTGCGCTACCTCGTCGCCGGGCGGATGATCGCCTTCAGCATCCTCGACCTGGGCGAGACCGCGGTCTCGAGCGTGTATCACTGCTTCGATCCCGATGAGTCGCGGCGCTCTCTCGGCGTCTTCTCCGTGCTGGCGGAGCTTTCGTGGTGCGCCGAGCGCGGCGTCGAGCACTACTACCTGGGCCTCTGGGTCGGCGCCTGCCCGAGCCTCGCCTACAAGGCGGGCTACTCGCCCCACCAGCGTCGGATCGGCGGCGCCTGGGTGGAGTTCGATGGCCCCACGTAGGCGTCCCCCGGTTGCGGGACGGCGCCCGACCGTTACATTCCCCGCGACCTGCGGAGCGGCGAACGGGAAACGACGCGGGGCCCGGCCCCGGTAAGAGCGGAGAGACCGATGGGACTGAACGTGGGCGACAAGGCGCCCGACTTCGACCTGCCCTCCACCACCGGCGAGAACATCTCGCTC
>JAEZJH010000216.1 GCA_023436385.1 Pseudomonadota bacterium | reverse complement strand
CCGGCCAGCGTCGGTCCCTCCGGCCAGGCGCCGAGGAGCTCCGGCCGGGAGAAGGCGTACTCCTCGAAGAGCCGGGCGAGCTGCCCGGAGAGCGCCACCCGCCGCCCGTCGACCGCCCGCGGCGTCTCGCCCCCGCCGGCGAGCCAGGCGCGGACCGGCGCGAACTCGTCCCCGGCGAGGAGCCGGTCGTCGAGGAGCACGGAGAGGAGCAGGCCCCGCATCGTGTCGGCGTCGGCGAGACGCGCGCCCCCGAGGGCCGCCTCCGCCAGCCGCCCGACGAAGCGCCGGAGCTGGTGCACCTCGAGGTTGGCCGCGATCCCCCGGAGCCGGGCCAGCCCCTGCCGCAGGTAGATCTCCACGTTGCGGTTCGGGAGCACCACGAACGCCGGGTCGAGGACGCTCGCTCCCGGGGCGTCCCGGGCCTCCTCGAGATCGGCGGCCAGCGCCTCGAGCAGGCCCTCGGTCCGGTTCGAATAGGTCAGGCGGATCATCGCTCGCGGCCCCTCCCCTACAGACGGCCGCGAGTCTACCGCGCCCCCCCGACATCGCCGGCCGGCGCGACGAAAGAACCGGCAGGCGCCCGCCCGGTTACGGCAACGACGCCCCGAAGATCAGCACCGAGGCGACCTTGCCCCCGGCCGCCCGGTCGACCTCGAAGGTGGCGCCGAACTCGCCCCTCGCGCGCGGGGTGAATTCGATGCCGATCGGCAGGCTCTCCCCGGGCGCCAGCGTGCGGGTGACGCCGGTCTCGTTGATGTCCCAGCGGAAGTCCGCCGGGGCCTGGAGCGGGCCGACGACGATCGTCTCCGCGAGCTGGCCGCCGTTGGCGCAGGTGATCGTCAGGCGCCGGGTCTCGCCCACCGGCACGTTGCCGAAGTCGATCGACGGGGGCGTGCAGCCGAGGACGCTGCGAACGCCCCGTCCGATCAGCCGCACGCGATGGGAGCCGACCGGCGAGGCGATCTCCACGGTCGCCTCCGCCTCGCCCTCCGCGGTCGGCCGGAAGGCGAAGAACAGCTCCGTCCGGGACCCGGCGGGCACCTCGCGCACCGGCTCGCCCTCGAGGGCGAACGGGAGCGGCACCAGGCCGATCGTCGCCTCGACGGCCTCGCCGCCGTCGTTGGTGAGGAGCCAGGGAGCCCGGCGCTCGCCACCCAGGAGCGCGACGCCCAGATCGATCAGGTAGTCCGCCCGGCCGGTGGGATCGGGGACCGCGTTCAGCCCGACGCCGAGCCGGCCCGGGGCGGATCCCTCCTCGCCCCCGCAGGCGACGAGGAGCAGCAGAAAGCACATGGGCGCGCGCCGGTACATCGGAACCTCCGGGCGCAGGATGCCACGCCGCCGCATTCGGCGGGAGGCGGCTTAGGGGCAGCCGACGCGGTAGCCGATCTCGATCGCGCTCCCGGGCTCGGGGAGGGCCAGCGGCCGGAAGCAGACCGCCTGCTGGAGGTGGTCGTACTCCCAGTACACCTGGCCCTCCTCGTCACGGGAGGCGACGAGGGCCCCGTTGACGCGGACCTCGAGCTCGCCCTCCGTGTCGAGGATCTCGCCGTTCCCGTTCGCGTCCAGCGGAGTGGCCGAGAGGTAGTGGCAGTTCCTCGGCCAGTTGAACGCTCGGCCCCAACTCCACACCTCGATCCAATCCGGTTCGCAGATCGACGAGAACATCCCACCGTCGGTCCGCCCGACCAGGTCCACCAGCCGGTCCCCGGGCGACGCGTCGCCATGGCCCGCCGACCCGCAGCCCGTCCCCGGGTCGCCGGTGATCGCGCTGAAGTCGAAGAGGTGGGTGTTGCGGTACCCCTTCAGCCCCTGGAGCACGCTCCAGTAGCGGGCCGGCGTCTCCGGAGAATCGTCGTCCCGGTCGGTGATGGCGATCACGGAAAGGCGCGCGTCGGGCCGGTAGAAGCCGGCGTTCCCGTCGGCCGGCTCGTCGTGGCGCGGGTCGTCCGCCGCGTCCACCACCGGCGGCGTGAGCGCCCGGACCGCCGCCTCGAAGACCTGGTTCGGACCGGTGCGGCAAGCGCCCACCGACACGTTGGCGCGCCACTGGGATTCCAGGTCCGGCGTCTCGTTGGTGAGGAAGCGGACCGTCTCGCCGAGCACCGGAAAGAGCCGCCCGTCCTCGCCGCCGCCGACGCCGCCGGGACAGTCTCCGCCCGGCTCGAGGCCGGTGGTGGTGACGCCCACGTGGAAGTCCAGGTCGTGGGCCTGCAGGAAGGAGAGGAAGGTCTGGAGATTCGCCAGTACGCCCGATTCGTGCTCGGCCATCCCCGTGCCGTTGTCGATCACGAAGAGGATGTCGATCTGCGGTCGCGGCGGAATCGCGAAGGTGTCGGTGATCCAGGGCGCCTCCTCGGCGAGGCCGGAGAGCGCGATCGTCACCGGATCGAGGCCTTCGAACCCGAGTCGCAGCGTGCCCGTGTGACTCCCCACCTCCAGGGGCCGGTAGGTGATCTCGAAGGAGGCCTCGCCGGGCGCCGCGAGCCCGAGCGGCAGGAGCGGCGAATCCGCGAGGGCGAACGGAGGGGCGCCGGCGAGGGTGATCTCGTCCAGGACCACCGGGACGTCGCAACCGTTCGTCACCGCCACCGGCGCGGCACCGGTGCCGCAGCCGATGGCCACCGGCCCGAACCGGAGCTCGCGCGGTTCCACCGCCAGGCAACCCGGCTCGCCGCGGCCGCGGAGGACCACGGTGCGGAGCGGCAGGACCGGATCGTCCACGTCGAAGGCGAGCGCGCAGGCCTGCTCGCCCTCCTCCGTCGGCCGAAAGCCGACCACGATCGGCCAGCGGAGGCCCGGGGGGATCCCCACCGTCCCGGGCATTCCACCCACGGTGAAGGCCCCTCCGCAGCCCTCGAGACGGAGGCCGGTGATGTCGCAACCGGCGTCACCCCGGTTCTCGAGGACCAGCTCCCGTTCGCCCCCGACGCCCGGCGGCACGGCGCCGAAGTCGACCGCCTCCGCGTGCACGAGCTCGCAGCGCCCGGACGGGCAGTCGCACTCCGCCGTGCCGCAGGCCTTCTCGCCGGCCCGACCGTCCGGGCAGGTGCAGGCAATCGGTTTTGCCCGGTCACATCCGGCGTCCGGGTTGCCGCCACAGGCAGCGAGGAGCAATCCGACGATCACCAACGCATGGAGTCGCATTGATGCGGGCTCCAATTCGGCAGCGGGCTTCCCCGCATTCGGACGCGGAACGGGACCCGTCAATCGGCGAGGCAGGCCACGGGGTAGCGGACCTCGACCGTGCTTCCCGGCTCCGGCTCGGCGAGCGGGTTGAAGCAAATGCCGTTCTGGGAGAGGGAATAGGACCAGACCCGCTGGCCCTGGGCGCCGCGAGAGGGCAACACGCTTCCGTTCAGACGCAGCTCGAGCTCGCCATCGGTGTCGGTGATCGTCCCGTCGCCGTTCAGGTCCACCGGCGTCTCGGAGAGGTAGAGACAATCCGGCATCATGCGCACGGTGGTCGACCCCCATCGGAACATCTCGCCCCAGTCCGGATCGCAGATCGAAGCGAAGGCTCCTCCCGAGGTCTGGTTGACGAGTTCCTCGAGCCGCTCGGCCGGGGCCGCGGGATCTTCGGTTCCACAGCCCGTCCCGGGATCGCCGGCGACGGCGTGGAATTGGAAGAGATTCTGGTTCCGGAACCCCTTCAGCGCCAGGAGTTCGTTGAGGTAGTGGTTCGGCAGCTCCGGCGAGTCGTCGTCCCGGTCGGTGATCGCGATCACGCTGAGGAACGCCTCGGGCCGGAGGAAGCCGGCGTTGCCGTCGTTCTCCTCGGGGTGGCGCGGGTCGTCGGCCGCGTCCGCCACCGGCGGCGTCAGGGCCCGCACCGCCGCCTCGAAGATCCGGTTCGGCCCGGTGCGGCAGGCGCCCACCGACACGTTGGTCTGCCACTGGGATTCCAAGTCCGGCGTCTCGTTGGTGAGGATGCGGGCCGTCTCGCCGATCACCGGGAAGAGCCGGCCGTCCTCGCCTCCGCCGACGCCACCGGGGCAGTCGCCGTTGGGCTCGAGGCCGGTGGTGGTGACGCCGACGTGGAAGTCGAGGTCTCGGGCCAAGAGGTACGAGAGCATCGGGAAGAGGTTCTCCTGCAGGTTCTCCTGGCGCTCCGCCATGTTGGTGCCGTTGTCGATCACGAAGAGGACATCGACCGCGACGCGGTTACCGACCTCGAAGGTATCGGTGAGCCAGGGCGTCTCCTCGGCCGTGCCCGCGAGGGCGACCGTCCTGCTCCCGAGACCCCGGAGGCCGAGCCGAAGCTGTCCCGCATGGCCGCCGTCCTCTTCCGGCCGGAAGGCGACGTCGGTGGAACTCGAGGATCGGGGGGCGATCGACCAGGGCAGGGGCGGGGTCGACACGGTGACGAAAGCGGCGCCGTCCACCGCGACCGACTCGAGGTCCACCGGGACGTCGCAGCCGTTCACCACGGTGACGGAGGCGACCTCGTTCCCGCAGTTCTCGGTCACCGGCCCGAACTCGATCGCCGACGGCTCCACCGACAGGCACCCGGGGTCGGCGACGCCCCGGAGGGCCACGGCGGTCGAGGAGGCGGAGTGGACCGTGAGCTGGCAGGACCGCTCGCCGGCCCCGTCGGCCCGGAAGTGAACCGGGATCGCCAGGCGGGCGCCGTGGGAGAGCAACGGGGTCCCGAGGGGAGCCTCCACGGTGAACGACTCCCCGCACCCTTCCAGCGCGACCTGCATCACCGTGCAGGGTTCGTAGCCCTCGTTCTCGAGCACCACCTCGCGGACCACCTCGAGGCCCGAAGGGACCGCGCCGAAGTCGATCGCCGCGGGCTGGACCACCAGCTCGCAACGACCGGCCTCGCAGACACACACCGGTTCGCCGCACACCCGCTCGCCCGGGCTGCCGTCCTCGCAGGTGCAGGGAAGCGTCTCGCCCTCGCGGCACTCCGGCTCCGCGCAGGTGCAGGTGGCGGCGCCGCAGGGCTTCTGCCCCGCCGCGCCGTCCGCGCAGGTACAGTCGACCAGCTGGCCCTCCCGGCAGGAACCCGGGTAGGTGGTGTCGCCGCAGGCGAGACAGAGTCCGGCGAGGAGGATTGCGAGCGGGATCGTGCGGTTCATGACCGATCCATGTGCGGAAGTCGGGCGGCCGATCGCCGGGCGTAGAAAGCGACTCACCGGCTCAAGCAGACGACGGGATACTCGACCTCGATCATCGAGCCGGAGGCGGGAACGTGTTCCGGAGCGAAGCAGACCGCGACCTCGTACGGGCGGTACTGCCAGATCGGCTCGCCGTCGGCCACGTCGGGCACCGAGACCCCATCGACCCAAACTCGAAGCTCGCCGTCCGCCGGGACGATCCGGCCGTCGCCGTCGAGGTCTTCGGGCTCGGTTTGGAGGTAGAAGCAGCGTCTCCGGCCGACGGGCCTCCAACCAAACAGGCCGTCCAGGGTGGAGTCACAGATCGAGCCCCATCGCCCGGTGTACGTGCGCACGACCATGGAGATCAGGCGATCCCCCGCCTCCGCGGAGCGACCGTTCCCGCCGCATCCCTCGCCCGGATCTCCGGTGACCGCGTGGAAACCGAACCGGCTCGAGTCCCCGTCCTTCAGGGCCACGAAGGCCTGGTAATAGGCGTCGTCGGTCCCCGGGGAGACATCGGCGCGATCGGAGATCACCAGCACGTGCAGCATCGCGTCGGGGCGCAGGAAGCCCAGGTTCCCGTCGGCCGCCTCCGGGTGCCGCGGATCGTCGGCGCTGGCCGAGAGCGGCGGGGTCAGCGCCCGGAGCGCCGCCTCGAGCCCCTGCGGCGGTTCCGAGTGGCAGGCGCCGACGGCGAGGTTGGCGTCCCAGGCCGCATCGCGGTCGGGCGTGTTCCCGTCGAGGATCCGCGGGCGGGAGCCGTCGACCGGGAAGAGGCGGCCGTCCTCGCCGCCGTCCACGCCGCCGGAACAGCCGGGGCCGCCGGGAACCAGGCCGGTGGTGGTGACGGCGAACTGGGCGTCGGCGCCGGAGAACAACGCGGCGAAGGGAAGGTTGGCGAGCTCCTGCCGGATCCACGGGGACTCCTCCGCCATGGAGGTGCCGTTGTCGACGACCACCAGGAAGTCGACCTTCGGCGGATACGGCTGGGTGAAGGACTCGCGATAGAGCGGGACCTCCGCGAGTCCCCGGAGCGAAACCACGATCGGCTCGGCGATCTCCTGGAAACGGACCACCAGCGAACCAAGATCGGCGCCCGGGGCCGTGGGCCGATAGGCGACGGTCACGGCCGTCCTCTGTCCGCCGGGGATCACCGTCCCCGGCCACGGAGACGATCGGACGAAGAACGCATCGGTCTGGCCCTCTCCCATCTTGACGGAGTGCACCGTCGCGGCCGTCGAGGTGAGGTTGACGAGCTCGACCGTGACGTCGCGCGTCTCGCAACCGGGCTGGAGCGTACCGAAGTCGACCGCCTCGGGCAGGGGCAGCACCGAGGGCCACTCGGCGCCGACGCCGGAGAGG
The DNA here is from genome assembly GCA_023436385.1 of Pseudomonadota bacterium. GTDB lineage: Bacteria > Myxococcota > Myxococcia > Myxococcales > Vulgatibacteraceae > JAEZJH01. Next base: position 13,603 of record JAEZJH010000216.1, on the reverse strand, counting down.
ACCAGTTCCTCGAGTTGCCCCGTGCCGCCGATCGACAGGGTTCCCGCGTGGTGCCCGGCCTGCGTGGGCGTGAACCGGACGTCGATGGCGACCACCTCCCCCACCGCCAGCCCGGCCGCGGGCGGCGCCTCGCGCCAGGCGGCGGAGAAGCCGGCGCCCTCCACCTCGAGCCGATCGAGCACCAGCCGCGCCTCGTCGGCGGTGCCGGCGATCCCGGCGTTGGTGCAGATCGCCTCGGCGGTCGAGGTCTCGCCGAGCCAGGTGTTCGCCAGGGTCACCGTCGCCGTTCTACAGGAGAGGAGAGGCCCGGGGACCAGGACGGTGACGCTCACCTCCACCGGCGCCACGTCGGCGTCGTCGGGCTCGACGCGGAGCCGGGCCACGGCGGCTCCCGGAGTCGTCGCCGTGAAGCGCACGGTCACGACGACGCTGCCGCCGGCGGGGATCGCCTGCGGCGCCTGCGGGACCGGATCGAAGCCCTCGCCCGGGGGCGAGACGGCCACCGAGCGGAGCCGAACCTCGCGGGGCGCCGGGTTGTGGATCGTAAGCTGCCCCTCGCGCGTGGTCCCCGGCGCCACCTCGCCGAGGTCGAGGGAGCCGGGCTCAGCCCGGAGCGCGTAGGTGGGCGAGCAATCGCAGGCCTCCTCACCGCAGGTTCCCCTGCCGCTCCGGCCGTCGTCGCAGGCGCAGGCGATCGGTTGGCCGACCCGGCACTTGCCGCCGGGGTTGGCGCTGTCGCCACAGGCGAGGGAGAGGACCGCGAGGAGGAGAGCGAGCGAAATGGTAGGTTTCATGCCCGACAAATGTGTAAGAACCGGGCGGTAGATCGCGGGAAGCGAAAAAAGAAGACGCGCCGAATAACCGATGCACCCGGACGCGAGTCGCATGGCGACCCGAACCCGGGTGCAGGCAGGCTTGGCCCTGACCCGCCGAATCCAACTCCTGCAGGGCGGCGCCGGCGTCCCGATTTCCGGGGTCGGGAACTGGCCAGGGCCGGCGCCGCCCAACCGTTCTCGCGAGCCGGCTACCGGCCGTGGCAGGCATCCGGGTAGTACGCGATCTCGATCTCCGCCCCGCCCGGCGGCATGTGCTCCGGCACGAAACACACGGCGTTCCCGCTGGCGTCGTAGGACCACCGAGGCTCGCCGTCGACCGTAGCGGGGATCTCCACGTCGTCGACCCGAACCCGGAGCTCCTCGGGCCCCAGCTCCCCGTCGCCGTCGCCATCCCGGGGGGACCCGGTCAGAAAGAAGCAGGCGTTCGGGGGGAATCCGGCGTAACCCGGCGTGAGGCGCGTCGCCCAGCTGCCGTCGCAGATCGACAGCCCCTCGCCGCCGGCCCGATCGGCGAAGTCGAGCAGCCGATCCCCCGCCACCGCCGAACGGCCGCCGGTTTTGCAGCCGGTGCCGCGGTCGCCGGTGATGGCCGAGGTGTAGATCCGCCATGCGTTCTGCGGGCCACCCACCAGCGCCAGGAGCGCCTGGAAGTAGGCATCGTCGGTCCCCGGGGAGGCGTCGGCCCGGTCGGAGACCAGGATCAGCTCGAGGGAGGAATCGGGACGGAAGAAGCCCTCGTTCCCGTCGGCGGGCTCGTCGTGCCGCGGATCGTCGGCGCTGGTGGAGAGCGGCGGAGTGAGGGCTCGGAGGGCCGCCTCGAGCCCCTGGGGCGGCGCGGTGTGGCAGGTCCCGACGGCGAGGTTCTCCTCCCAGACCGCGCGGAGGTTGGGCGTGGCGGCGTCGAGCACCCTGGGCCGGCTGCCGTCTACCGGGAAGAAGCGGCCGTCCTCGCTGCCGTTGACGCCGCCCGGGCAACCCGGTCCGCCGGCGACGAGGCCGGTGGTGGTTACCGCGAAGCGGGCGTCGAACCCCTGGGCGAGGACGCGGTCGGGGAGCGAGCCCAGGTCCGTCTGGATCCACGGCGCCTCCTCGGCCATGGAGGTGCCGTTGTCGATCACCACCAATACGTCGAGCTTGGGCACCGAGTTCTGCTCGTAGTGCTCGACCCGAAGCGGCAGGTCCACCCCACTGCCGCGGACGAGCAGGCGAAACGGCTCGGCCACTTCGCGAAGCCGGACCAGCACCTCGCCGAGATCCTCCCCGGCATCGACCGGTTGGTAGGAGACGGTGATCACCACGGAGAGACCGGGGCCGATCACCGTCCCGGCCGGCGGGGCGGCGGCGATCGAGAACTCCGCGCTGGTCTCCGGGCCGACGACGACACTCTCGAGGGTGACCGGCCTCGAGCCGAAGACGATTACCTGACCTTCACGCAAGCGGCTCCCGCAGCCGATGCCGATGGCGCTGAAGTCCAGCTCCACCGGTGCGACCAGCACCTCGGGCGGCACGATCCAGCACGAGAGGGGCACCATCCGGTGCCCGCTCGGCGAGGGCTCGAGGTCGAACTCCACGCAGCCGTCGGTCGGCTGCCCGCCGCACGAGCCCTCCTGCGGCGCGAAGTGCAGCGGGATCCGGAGCTCCCCGCCGCCGGGAAGCACCAGCGGCTCCTGGGGCATGTCCGGGATCGAGTACGCCGGATCGGTGCCCTCGCAGAGCCGGATCCCGCTCACGGTGCAGGGCGCGTCCGGATGGAGGTTCCGGAGGGCGATGTCCCGGGTCCGCCCGGTCCCGGGAACTCCCGTGTCCTCGAGTCCCTGGGGCAGGATCTCGAGATCGCAGGACGGCACGACGCTCGACGAGCCGGAGAGCGGAAGCTCCATCGCCATCTCCTCGCCCGTCACCCGAAGGAGCCCGGCGAATACCCCTTCCGCCGGCGGCTCGAACGTCACCTCGATGCCGACCGACGCGCCCACGGGGATCCCGGCTACCGGCGGCGTCTCCCGCCAGGCCGCCCGAAAGCCCTCGCCCTCCGCGTCAAGCCCGATGAAAACGAGCCGCGCCTCGTCCTCCGACCCGGCGACGCCGACGTTGGTGCACATCACCGTCAAGGTGGCGGACGCGCCGAACCAGACCTGGCCGAAGCCCACGCGGCTCGGCAGGCACGAGAGGAGCGGACCGGGGCTGAAGCCGTGGGCGATCACCTCCACCGGCGCCACGTCGCCGTCGTCGGCCTCGATACGGAGACGGGCCACCGCCGAGCCGACGTGCCGCGGCTCGAACCGCACCGTGACCGGCACGCTGCCGCCCGCGGGGATCACCTCCGGAAGCCGATCGGGGAGGCGATAGGCGCCGGCGTCCTCGACGAAGCCGACCGCCTTCAACCGCACCTCACGGGGCGCGGGGTTGTGGACGAGGAGCACCGCGTCGCGGGAGTTCCCCCGGGCCACCTCGCCGAACGCGAGGGAACCCGGCTCGGCCCGGAGCGCAAAGGCGGGCGGGCAGTCGCAGCTGTCGAGACCGCAGGTCCCGGTGCCGCTTCGGCCGTCGTCGCAGGTGCAGGCGATCGACTCGCCCCCCCGGCACCTTCCGCCGGAGTTGGAGCTCTGGTCACAGGCGAGGGTGAGGCCGGCGACGACGAAGACGAGCGCGAGCGCGAGCGAGCGGTTCATACCTGCTTCATGTGCGGGGCCGGGAAGGTGGATCGCTACTCGCATTCTCTCCAGTAGCCGATCCGGACCTCCTTATCGGGCTCAAGAACGCTCAGGGCGTAGAAGCAGGCCGGAACGCGGCGACTTACGAGGCCGCGGTCTCCGGGGAGGTGTCGGCCCGATCGGTGACGAAGATCAGCCGAAGGTCGGCGTCAGCCGTGGCGCCTACGGGGCGATGCCCGCTCCGCCGAGGGTCACCATGTACGGTTCCGCTTCCCCTTCGAGGAAGACGAAGATCGCGCTCGCGTCGCCGCCCGAGCCGTCCGGCCGATACGAGACGGTCACGGTCGCCGATCCTCCGGGAGCGATGACCTGTCCCACAGAGGGACCGTCGGCAATCGCGAACTCGGGGCTACTTCCCTCGGCGAACTCGATCGCCGCGATGACGATCGGGACGGAAACGATGTCGATCACCTGAAACGAACGTCGGACCTCCGTTCCAATGGCCACCTTGCCGAAGTCGAGCCGGTCGGGAGCCAGCAGGGCCATGGGCAATTGGGCCGGGGCCGGACAATCGAGCGACAGTTCCTCCCGGTCGTCCCCCAGGACGAACGCCACGCAGGCCTCGGGGCCATCGATGCACTCGACCCAGGACGGTTCGATCGAGACCGGGAAGCGCCGTTCCTCCCCGGCCGCGAGGACGATGTGTTCGTACGGCCCGCCGACCAGGGTGAATCCCGGTGCGTTCCCCTCGCAAGCGGCCACCCGCTCGATCTCGCAGGGCGTCGAAGCGCGGTTCTGGAGCGCGAACTCCAGGGTCATCGTCCGGCCGGTTTCGACGGTTCCGAAACGAATCTCCTCGGGAACGATTTCGACGTCACAGGCGGGCCGCCGGGATCCCATCCCGGTCAGCGGGACTTCCGCGAACGCGTCGTCGCCACCGACCACGAGCCGCCCCACGAACGCCCCGGTCGCCGACGGTGCGAACCGGACCTCGATGAACGCGGCCTCGCCCGGAGCGAGGGCGGCGGGAGGAGAACCGCGCCAGGCCGCGGAGAACCCGGAACCCTCGACCTCCAGCCGGTCGAGCGAGATGGTTGCCCTCCCGTCGGGCCCGGGCACCGAGAGGTTCTCGCAGACGACCAGCCGGGTGACCGCCTCGTCGACGTAGGTCTCGAAGAAGTCCACCCTGCCAGGCGTGCAGGAGAGGAAGAGTTCCTCCTCGCCGCTACCGCCGGTTCCACCCATCCCCCCGGTGCCGCCGACGCCACCGCTACCGCCGATCCCGCCGGAGCCCCCGAGTCCCCCACTTCCACCCGGCCCCTCGTCTCCACCGGTGCCGCCGGGACCCTCCTCGCCACCGCCCGCTCCCCCCGGGTCCACTCCAGCGTTGGTGGCCCCGCCGCAGGCGGCGAGGGCGAAGGCGAGGAGCAGAACGGCGGCGAGGCGGGCCATGGGACCTCCCGTTCGAAACCAGGCCGTCGCGGTCTCCCGGCCAGGCCATCACCGCATGCATGTATCCAGAACGGCCCTCGGATCGCCCGAAGCCCGCCCTACATCACCGCCGGACAATAGAGCCGCTCGATCTCCACCAATGCCGAAGGCGGCGGCAGGGCTGGATCTTCGAAGCACACGCTCCGAAGCGTCCGTTTCCAGGTCCAGTTCGCCAGGCCGCTGCCAGGATCGATCCACGGCACCTCCTGGAGGCCGACCCGCACCCGCAGGTCGGCCTCGTTCACCTCGCCGTCCCCGTTGCGGTCGGCGGGCGCACCCGCCACCGTGAAGCAGTCCTCGAGGGCCCCATCGAACCACGGCAGGACCCCCCAGGCCGGATCGCAGACCGGGAGCTCGATCGCGGTAGCCGCGGTCGCGAACTCGTGGAGCCGATCCCCCGCCGCGGCCGCCGTGCCGCCCGGTCCGGCGCAGCCCGTGGACGGCGGTCCCGCCACCACGATCGCGCCGACCAGCGCCCGGTTTCCGTTCTTCACGGCGAGCAGGGTGTCGAAGTACGAAGCGGGGGTCCCCGGCGAGGCGTCGTCCCGATCGCCGATGAAGATCACCACCAACTGCACGCCGGGCCGCAGGAAGCCCAAGTTTCCGTCGTCCGCCTCCGGGTGCCGGGGATCGTCGGCCACCTCGGCCAGCTCCGGCAACACCGCCAGCGCCGCCGCCTCGAGCGGTCGGGCCGGCGCGGTGTGGCAGGTACCGACCTGCAGGTTCTGCTCCCAGACCGCCCGGGCGTTCGGCGTGGCCGGGGTGACGACGCGGGGCCGGGAGCCGTCCACCGGAAAGAGCCGGCCGTCCTCGCCGCCGCCCACGCCCCCGGGGCAGCCGCCCGCCACCTCCGGCGCGAGGCCGGTGGTGGTGACGGCCAGGTGGTAGTCGTAGCCCCGGAGCGCCTCGGGGGCGTGCCCCAGTTCCTGGAGGGCCACCGCGGCCTCGGGGCCCATGTTGACCCCGTTGTCGATCACCACCAGCACGTCGATGGGGACGATCCGGTTCTGCAGCCGGCGGTCGGTGTAGAGGTCGTCGGCCCCCGAGCTGCCGCCGATCGGCGCGGTCCAGGGCACCGGATCGAGGCTGGAGTAGAGCTCGACGGTGGCCTCGAACGACTCGCCCTCGACCTCCGGATCGAAAAACACCGGCACGTGCAGGCTCCCGTCGGGCGCGATGGCCCTGGGCGCGAAGGGCCCGATCGAGAACGCCCCCGAGGACCCCTCGCCGAGTCGCACCTCGTCGATCGGGATGGGAACCGGGCAGCGGTTCTCCGCGACGACCTCCCCCTCCGACGCGCCGCAAGACGGCGAGACCTGCGGCAGCTGGTCCCCGACCAGATACAGGCAGTCGCGCCAGGTGACGTCGACCTCGATCGCGGCAGAGAACCGGTTTCCGTGGTCGTCGATCGCCAGGAGCTCGCACCGGTGCACGCCCACCGCGTCGCTCCGGAGAGAAAACGAGACCGGAAGGCTGCCTCCCGGAAAGATCACCTCGCCCGGCGGCGGCAGTTCAAAGTCGAAGGCGTCGGAACAGTCCGGAGCCGGTTCGAACCCGGCGACTCGGCAGCCGGCGTCGTCGCGGAGGTTGTCAAACGCGACCCAGCTCCCGAAGCTCACGCCCGGGATCGTCGCGCCCGACCTGGGCGAAGGCGAGGCCTCGAGGCTGCAGGGCAGGCTCTCCGCCGTCCCGGAGAGCGCGATCGCGACCTCCCCCGGCGGCGCCGTGCCGAGCTCCATGAAGTGCACGCTCGCGGTTCCGGAGTCCTCCTCCTCGTCCACCGGCCGGTACCGGATCTCGATCGAGAACGTCTCCTCCGGTCCGAACCGGCGGATCGGGACGGAGGTGGCGGCGAACTCCGGATCGTCGGTGACCACCTCCGCCACCTGGACCACCGCCGGGTCGTCGCCGCCGGCGACTCCGACGTTGGTGCAGCGGATCTCCCGCACCTCCGACGCGCCCAGCGGCGTCCCGTCCCACGCCAGCGTCGTCGGCGTGCACTCCACCGCCGACCCCACCGCCCGGGCCGCGAGCGGCACCGACAGCTGGCCCTCGCCGGTCCGGATCACCAGGGCGCCCGACGCCTCCACGGGCCGGTCGCTCCGGAACGAGACCACCACCGGCACCCCACCACCGCCCGGCGGGATCTCCGCCGGCGCCGAGGTGAGCCCGAAGGCGGGAGGTCCCTCGATGGTCACGTCGGCCACCGGAATCGCCGCGGTGCCGTCGGTGCTGAGGAGCAGCGTCGCCTCCCGCGCCGCGCCGGCCGGCACGTCGCCGAAGTCGAGCCGGGCCGGCGCGAAGTCGACGGCCCCCGGGCAGGAGCAGCTCCCGGGGAGCCGATCCTCGCCGCAGACGGCGGTCCCCGTCCCGCCTCCGTCGCAGTCGCAGCTCACGGCGACGCCGGGCTCGCAGCCCGATGCACGCTCGCCCTCCTCCCCGCCGCAGGCGGCGAGGCAGACGAGGACGGCGGCGAGATACGCGTGGCGCATGGAGGATCCCGGGCTGGAGGCATCCACACATGTAGCCCGAACCGCCCCCCGGATCACTCCGATCGGCGCGTGACCCGGGTTTCCGCCGCCGCTCGGCCCTCGGCCGCCGCCGTTCCGCGGTGGAGCTAGGGAGGCAGCCGCTTGAGCAGCACCCGGGAGCGGCGTTTCCGGTCGTATCCCGCCCGCTTCGCCGCCGGCAGGTCGTCGATCCGGGCCGGACCGTAGCCCCGCTCCTGGAACCACTGGGCGGTGCGGGTGGTGAGCACGAAGACGCGGTCGAGCCCCCGCTCCCGGGCCTTCCGCTCCAGCGACTCGAGAAGCGCGTCGCCCCGGCCGGTGTCGCGGTACTCGGGGTGCACCGCCACACAGGCGATCTCCGCGATCCCCTCGTCGGCGTAGGGGTCGAGGGCCGCGCAGCCGATGATCGTCCCGTCCCGCTCGATCACCGTGAAGTCGTCGAGCTCGTTCTCGAGCCGCTCCCGGCTCCTCCGCACCAGGATCCCCTCCTCCTCCAGGGGCCGGACCAGGTTGAGGATCCCGGGGACGTCGTCGAGGCGCGCCGGCCGGATCCCCTCGAAGGTCTCGTCGGTGACCAGGGTGCCGGCGCCCTCCCGGGTGAACAGCTCGAGGAGCAGCGCGCCGTCGGCGCCCCGATCGACCAGGTGGGCCCGGCGAACCCCGGCCCGGCAGACCCGGGCCGCCGCCCGGAGCGCCCGCTCCACCGAGCGGGGCTGCCGATGTTTCTGGAGACATGTATCGGCTTCCGCCGGGGTGAGCTGCTGCACCACCCGCCCCCGGGTCCCCAGCGCCCCCTTGCCCTCCACCAAGCACACCAGCTTGTCGGCCCGGAGCGCCTCCGCGGCGGCGGCGGCCACGTCCTCGGCGCCCAGGGAAAACACCTCGCCGGTGGGCGAGAAGCCGAGGGGCGGAAGAAGCACCACGTCGCCGGCGTCGAGGCGGCGGCGGACGCTCTCCCCGTCGATCCGCCGGACCTCACCGGCGTGACCGTAGTCGACGCCGTTCCGGACCCCCAGGGGCCGCGCGGTGACGAAGTTGCCGGAGGCGACCCGGAGCCGCGCCCCGGCCATCGGCGACTCCTCGGCGCCCATCGAGAAGAGCGCCTCGATCTCCACCCGCACCATCCCCACCGCCTCCTTCACCGCCGCCAGGGTCCGGCCGTCGACCACCGGCCAGCCCTTGACCCGCCGGAGCCGCGCGCCCTGGGCGGCGAGCCGCCCCTCCACTTGAGGCCCGACGCCGAAGACCAGAAGCAGCCGCACCCCCAGCCCGGCGAGGAGGGCGAGATCGTGGACGAGGCGGGGCAAGTGCCCCCCGGCGGTCAGCTCGCCGCCGAAGACGATCACGAAGGTGCGGCCCCGGTGCGCGTGGACGTAGGGCGCGGAGTGGCGGAACCACTCGACGTAGCGCGCGGGGTTCTCGCGGATGTCGTGCACGGCCGGGCCTCCCTCCGCCGACCGGACGATCGGTAGCACGCCGGCGAGCCACCAGACTCGGCCCGGATGGAGCCGGGCCGGTTTCGAACACGCGCCCGTCGGCGGCCGTCGCCGCCCGTTGCCGCCCGGAGACCATCCGGCCAGGCGAGCCCCGGCCCGCCGATCGCTCCCGGCCACGTGCGTAGCTTCGTCCCGTGCCCGGGGCCGCGGGACCCCGGCACGTGCGCGTGGAGGCGACATGTTTCGATCCGACCGGCGGGCCGCCGCCAACCTGCAGGGCACCGCCCTCCTCTTCACCTCGGCGGCCGCCGCCGGCGCCGCGACGATGTTCCTCTTCGATCCCGGCAGCGGCCGCCGCCGGCGGGCGCTGGTCCGCGACCAGCTCGACCACTACCGGCACACCGCCTCGGACTCCTTGGCCAAGACGAGACAGGACCTCCGCAAGCGCGGCCGCGGCTTCCTCCTCGACGCCCGGGCCAAGGTCCGGGCGGAGCCCGTGGACGACGCGGTCCTCGAGGCCCGGGTGCGCTCGCGGTTGGGGCGCGTCGCCTCCCATCCCCACGCGATCCGCGTCGAAGCCCACGAGGGCACGGTTCGGGTCTCCGGGCCGATCCCGCAGCGGGAGGCCCGGCGGGTGCTCCGGGAAGTCGCCGCGGTCCGCGGGGTGGAGGCGGTGGAGGACGCCCTCGAACGCCACGCGCGGACCACCGGCGTCCCCTCGCTCCAGGGCGGCTTCCGCCGGGAGTGGCGGGTGGAGTTCTTCCAGCAGCACTGGTCCCCCACCGCCCGGATCGTGGCACTGGGCGCCGGCGGGGCGACGGCGGGCTACGGCCTCAACCGCGGCGGCACCCTGGGCTGGGCCCTCGCCGCCGCCGGCGGGCTCCTCTGCGCCAGGGCGATCGCCGACGTCCCCGCCAAGCGGATCATCGGCCTCCGGGCCGGACGCCACGCGGTCAACGTCCGCAAGGACCTCCACGTCAAGGCGCCGCTCCAGGAAGTGTTTTCATTTTTCTGCAACCTCCAGGTCTTCCCCCGGGTGATGGACCACCTGAAGAACGTGGAGGTCTCGGGTGGCCGCTCCCGCTGGAAGGTGGCGGGCCCCGGCGGGATCCCGGTGCGGTGGGAGGCCCAGATCACCGAGTTCGTCCGCGACAACCGGATCGCCTGGCAGAGCATCCCCGGCTCGCCCACCCCGAACGCCGGGGTGCTCCGGTTCCAGTCGGAGGACGACGGGCGACGCACCCGCGTCGAGGTCCGGATGAGCTACACGCCACCGGCGGGCTTCCTCGGCCACGCGGTGGCCCGGCTCCTCGGCAAGGATCCCCGCCGGGCGATGGACCAGGCCCTGCTCCGGGTCAAGTCGCTCCTCGAGACCGGCAGCGCGACCGCCCACGGCCAAACCGTCACCCGGGAGGAGATCCTCCCCCGCGCCTCCCGCGGGGAGGCCGGAGAGAGCGTGCCCTCGCCCTCCTGACCGGGAAAAAACCGGAGGGGGGAGCGGTTTTCCCCGCTCCGGTTCGAGGGTCCGGCGCTATGCTCCGCGCCGATGATTCGAATCAACGGCTACCTCCACCGGGACGAACTCTACGACGTGATCCGCCGCTGGATGTACGACCAGCCGGATCCCCAGGACGCCACCCGGATCACCCACCTCGTCCACTTCAACGCCTGCTTCGTCTCCCGCTACCTCGAGCAGTTCACGGAGAACGTTTTCGGCGAGATCCACGGGTTGCCGCTCCGGATCGAACGGGCCCACACCAAGAAGGCGCTGAAGGACGCGATCATCGAGCGCCCGCCCTACCGGAACGCCCGGATCGACGCGATGATCCGCGACTACCAGCTCCACCCGGGCAAGCACTACGGGGAGACGCCGTTCAACGGCCGGCTGATCTTCGCCCAGCTCCCCGGCGGCCGGGGGGAGCAGTACGTCGGGGCGAGCCGCATCAAGCGGGTCCGGCGCCTGGCGGAGAAGGCCGGCCGCCGGATCATCGACGCGATCTTCCACGCCATCCAGAAGCGGGCGGAAACCCTTGCCGACGAGCGGGCCCGGGTGATGGGGGTCGACCGCACCAACCTCCTCACCCCGCAGGAGGAGATGGCGGCCGAGTTTTCCCGGGCCGAGTGCCGGCTCCTCGAGGATCTCCGGCTCGGCCGGCCGCTCCGGTCGAACGGCGTCCAGCCGATCAACGACGTCGCCGGCATCAAGGTGATCGCGGAGCACGGCGAGTACGACCGGGTTCTCGATCTCCTCGCCAGCCTCCCCGACGGCGAGATCCTCGAGGTGGAGCCGCACGTCGGCCGCTACAACGCCACCAACGTCCTGGTCCGGTACCGGCCGCGGAAGGACAAGATCCTGGTCCGGCCGATCTCCGAGGGGCTCCTCGCCTCGATCTGGACGCGGAACATCACCGCCACCGACGCCGACCGGCTCTTCGAGGAGTTCGTCCGCACCGGCGAGGACGACGTCACCCTCGAGGTGATCGTCTCGAGCTACCAGGAGATGCTGGAGAGCGAGATCGGCCGGTGCATGCACGAGGACCGGATCACCGCCCAGCGCACCAAGCAGGAGTACGCCGGCTTCGTGGCCAAGAACATCGAGTGGCTGGTGGAGTACCTGTTCAACATGGCGATCTCGCCCCGGCCCGAGGTGGGCGAGCTGCCGATCAAGATCTGGAACCGGTACCTCCCCGACTACTTCGACGAGGCGATCAAGGCGCTCTGGGGGATCAAGCCGCTCCGGCTGATCGAGTAGGCGGCGTTCGTCCGCCGCCGCCGCAGGTCCCGGGCCCCTATCGGAACGCCTTCACCGTGTGTCCGTGGTCGAGGGGCCCGTGGCCGCCGCCGTACCCGGGCGCCCGCCGGATCGCCTCCGCCACGTAGCGAAGCGCCCGGTCGATCGCGTCGGCGAGGGCGAGGTCCTGGGCGAGCCCCACGGCGATTGCCGAGGCCAGGGTGCAGCCGGTGCCGTGGGTCGAGGTGGTCTCCACCCGCGGCCCGGTGAAGAGCCGCTCCTCGCCGCCCGCGGTCCGAAGGAGATCCACCACCGTATCGCCGGGGAGGTGGCCGCCCTTCACCAGCACCGCCTTTGGCCCCCGGGCCAGGAGGAGGTCGGCCGCCTCCCGCATCCCCGCCAGGTCATAAATCGAGACACCGGTGAGGGCCTCCGCCTCCCGGGCGTTCGGCGTACACACGGTGGCGAGCGGGAGGAGCCGCATCGCCAGCGCCTCCCGGGCCGACGGCTGGAGGAGCGGCGCCCCGCCCTTCGCCACCATCACCGGATCGGCCACCAGCGGCGTGCCCCGGCCCTTCCGCTCGTAGACGTCGGCCACCGCCTCGATCACCTCGCGCGAGTGCAGCATGCCGGTCTTCCAGGCGTCGGCGCCCAGGTCGTCGGCCACCAGCTCCGCCTGCTGCACCACGAAGGCGGGCGGGACCTCGTGCACGCCGAAGACGCCGTGCGTGTTCTGGGCGGTGAGGGCGGTGATCGCCGTGGCCGCGTAGCCTCCCAGGGCCGTCACCGTCTTCACGTCGGCCTGGATCCCGGCGCCGCCGCCCGAATCGGAGCCGGCGACGATCAACACGCGTCCACGCATCCCTGCCTCCTGTGTCCGGCCCGGAGGGCGAGCCAGCGGGCGGAAGGTTGTAGCGCGGCCGGGCGGAGGAGAGAAGTCCGAGGCTCCGGGCCCCCGGAATGCCCCCGGGTCCGCGTCCGGTTTCCCGCGCACGTGGCACGCCGGAGGAGGGCCGGCTCCCGCGCCGAGGAACCCACATGCGCTTTCCGCGGCGGAGCCTCTCCGCCTGTGCGCTCATCGCCGCCCTCGCCGCCTGTGGCCCCGAGGAACGGCCGATTCACACCGTGGACGGCCCCGTCGATCTGGCCAGCGAGGCGAGCCAGCTCGCGCCCGCCGGCGAGCGCCGTGCGCCCTACCTGATCCAGCTCGAGGGCCGGGTGAGCGAGGAGGCGGAGGCCGCCATCGCCGCCACCGGCGCGACGCCCCAGCGCTACTTCCCCGACGACGCGCTCCTGGTCCTGGCCACGCCGGCCGAGATGGCGAGGGCCCGGGTGATCCCCGAGGTCCGGGCCACGGCGCCGCTGCAGGCCCGCTGGCGCGTCGACCCGTCCCTCGCCTCCCTCGGTCCCGGGGAGACGCCCGAGCTCCTGGTGGAGCTGGCCGACGGCGCCGATCCGCGGGCGGTCGAGGCGGCGGTCGCCGCGTTGGGCGGGGAGACCCTGGGGAAGCCGGCGTCCTGGATGCTCGAGGTCCGGCTCCCGGCCCCGGCGATCGCCACGCTGGCCGGGCGGCCGGAGGTGTTGTTCGTCGCGCCGGCGCCGGTGTTCCGGCTGGAGAACGACCGGGCCCGGGAGATCCTCGACGGCGCTGGCGACAACGAGGCCGGCGAAGGCGAGCCGCTCCCAACCCTGGCCTCGATGGGCCTCCGGGGCCAGGGCCAGTTGGTGGCCGTGGCCGACGGCGGCCTCGACGATGACTCGTGCTTCTTCGTCGGCCCCAAGGTGGCCGGCTACGACCTCCTCGATCCCGACGGCGGCGACGAGACCGGCCACGGCACCCACGTCGCCGGCTCGATCGCCGGCGACCGGAAGGGCGACGGGATCGCCGATCCCCACGACGGCATCGCCCCGGCGGCCCGGCTCTTCGTGCAGGACGTAGGCTCCGGGG
>JAEZJH010000206.1 GCA_023436385.1 Pseudomonadota bacterium | reverse complement strand
TGGGGCAGGCCCCGGCGAACCTGGCGGTGGCGGCGCGGGCGCCCGCCCCGGAGCCGGTGCAGGAGGTGATCCCCGAGGTCAAGCGCGGTCGCAACGGCAAGGCCTCCAACGCGGTGGAGACACCGTTCTAGGAGGCGGCCATGCAGAAGCGGCTCGCGTGGGTGCTGGCGATCGCGGTGGGCGCGGCGGCGTTGATCGTCCCGGCGGCGGTGCGCGCCGGCGACGCCGAGGACCGGGTGCTCGAGGGCGTGGTGAACCTCAACTCGGCCACCGCCGAGCAGTTGCAGCTCCTCCCCGGCGTCGGGCCGGCGAAGGCGCGGCAGATCGTCGAGGCCCGGGCGAAGCGCCCGTTCCGGACCACCTGGGACGTCACCCGCGTCCGGGGCATCGGGCCGGGGTTCGTGAAGCGCTACCGGCCCCACCTCGCGGTGGAGGGCGAGACGACGCTGCACTGGACCCGAAAGCCGCCGGAGACCGCGCTCCACGGGCCGTGAGGGAGGCGATCCGCCGGTGGCCCCGCCAGGCCACCGGCGGTTTCGCCTTTGCCGCGGGGTAGTCGGCCCCTTGACGGCCGCGCGGGCCTGCCGCTAGGTTGCGCCGCTGGACGGCACCGTCGGGTGCCCGGAGGCAGCGCCTCCGGGGAAAAGGGAAGCCGGTGAAACTCCGGCGCGGTCCCGCCACTGTAACCGGGTCGTAGAACCCCCAAGGCAGCGGCCACTCTCCCTCGCGTGGGAGGGGAAGGTCGGGGGTCCTGCAGGAAGCCGCCTGCGCCCGGGAGCCAGGAAACCTGCCCGACGGTCGAACGAGGTGCGCACGTCCCCGACGCGATGGTCGCGCCGGCGCGCACCCGGGCGGCGCCCTGGCGCTGCCCTCGCGGTTCCCTCCGCGCGAGAGGGACGCGGGGTCGTTGCATGGCCACCGGACTCGATAGGGTCCACCGGTCGTCCGGATCCACCGGACCGGTCGGGACGTGCCTCCTCCTGCGCCGGATCACCCCGGCGCTCCTCTCCCTCGCCATCGCCTCGTGGGTCCCGAGGGCCGGGGCCGACGAACCGAGCGCCGAAACCGCGTCCATCCCGGTCGAGCTGCCGACGGTGGAGGTGGTCGAGGATCCGGAGGAAACCGCCCCCGAGCCGACCGTCGCCGAGGATCCCACCGGCTTCGGCACGGTGATCGAGCGCCGGGAGATCGAGGGCCGCCACGTCCGGGCCGACGACGTGCTCGCCCGCGCTCCCGGGACCGTGGTCCGCCGCGCGCCGGGCGGCGAGACGCTGCACGTCCGCGGCGCCTCCTCCGAGCATGTCTTGGTCTTCCTCGACGGCATCCGCCTCAACCCGGCCTCGGGCGGCGGCGTCGATCTGCGCACCCTGCCGCCGGCGTTCTTCGAGCGCTTCACCCTGCTCCGGGGCAACGAGGGCGCCCGCTACGGCGCCGGCGCCTTCGGCGGCGTGGTCCTCCTCGAGACCCGCGAACCCGCCCCCGGCGCCATCGCCGCCACCGCGGGGCTGACCGCCGGCTCCTTCGGCACCTACGGTTTCGACGGCTCGGTGGCCGCCTCCGGCGAGACCTTCGACGGCCTCGCCGCCCTCTCCCTCTTCCGCACCGCCGGCGACTACCTCGCCCCGTACGATCCGACCCCGAGCCTCGACGACGGCGACCTCCAGGACCGCCGGGTCGAGAACAACGACGACCGCCACGGCTCGCTGCTCCTCAAGGGCGGCGCCCGCTGGGAGGGATTCCGGCTCACCGCCCTCGCCCACGGGACGCTGGCGGAGCGCGGCCTGCCGGGGACCTTCTACCGGCCCACGCCGGCACGGCGGCGCGAGGACCGGCGCCTGCTCGCGGCGCTCCGCGGCGAGGGCGAACCCGGCCCGGACCTCCTCCTCGCCGCCGGCCTCGAGCTGCGCCGGGATGACCTCCGGATCCTCGACGACGGCTCGATGCCGGGGGTCGACGCCTCGCAGCGGGCCGGGGTCTGGCAGACCGAGCACCGGGCCCTGGCCACGGGGACGGCGGAGGGGACGCCGATCGACTGGGCGCTCCTCCGGGCCGACGCCGAGGCCGGGGGCGAGTGGATCGAGAGCCCCTACCACGGCGCCCGCTCCCGGCCGCTCCTCGCCGCCGCCGCCTCCGCCGAGCTGTACGCCGGGCGGAGCCTCACCGTCGCCCCCGCGGCCCGGGTCGATCGGGTCGGCGCGTACGGCGCGCTGTCGCCCAAGCTCGGGGTGGCCTACCGGCCCCTCGCCCCGGTCGAACTCCGGGCCAACGCCGCCCGCACCTTCCGGCCGCCCTCCTTCGGCGAGCTGTATCTCGATCAGGGCCCGATGCGGCCGAACCCCGACCTCGAGCCGGAGTACGGCTGGGCGGTGGACGGCGGCGCGGTGCTCCGCCTCGATCCGGTGGTGCTCCAGGCCTCGGCGTTCTACGCCCGGAGCGAGGACCTGATCGTCTACGAGCTGGTCTCGGGGGCGACGGCGAAGCCGTTCAACTTCGCCGACGCGGAGGTGACCGGCGGCGAAATCGAGGCGACGGTGTCGCCGGTCCGCGGCCTCACCCTCTCCGCCTCCTGGACGTACGCCGCCTCGCGGAACCTCCGCGACGATCCCCGCTACCTCGACAAGGATCTCCCCTACCACCCGCGGGAGCGCATCCAGGCCCGGGCCGGCTGGGAGCGGGACGGGACCACCGCCTTCGTCGAGGGGAGCCACCAATCGAAGCAGTTCACCAACCGGGAGAACACCTCGTCCCTCCCGTCGCAGACCACCTTCGGCCTCGGCGCCGGCGTCCGGCTCGCCCGGGTACCGTGGGCGGTCTGGCTCTCCGGCCAGGTCGACAACCTCCTCGGCGCCACCCTGGTCGACCAGCTCGGCTACCCGCAGCCCGGCCGCGCCTTCTTCGCGGTCCTGCGGGCCACCGGCGCGAAGGACGAAGCCGAACCGCGCCCGCCGTTCGCGCGAACTGCAGGTCCCTCCCGGGGACCGGATCCGCCCGGACCGGGGGATGGGCCGACACCCGCCGGCCCGCCGGACCCGTACCGCGCCGTTGCCTCCCTTTCTACCCCGTGACCACCGGAATTCCGATGAACCGAACCCTCCGTCCCCTCCTCCTCGCCCTCGCCGCCCTGGCGGTCGCCTGCGGCGACTCCGATCCCGAGTGCCCCTCGGAAAACTCCGTCTGCGAGACGGCCTGTGTCGATACCCGCATCGACCCGAACCACTGCGGCGGCTGCAACCTCGCCTGCGGCACCGGGTTCGTGTGCAAGGACAGCGCCTGTGTGTGTCCGGCGGCCGAGTCGATCTGCGACGACCGCTGCGTCGACACCGCCAACGATCCCTCCCACTGCGGCACCTGCGGCAACGCCTGCGGCACCACCGAGGTCTGCCAGGACGGCGGGTGTGTCCCCTGCACCGGCGAGGGCTGCGCCTGCGAGACCTGCGGCGGTACCACCTGTCTCGACCTGCGCACCGACGAGGCCAACTGCGGCGCCTGCGGCAACGCCTGCGGCACCGGCACCTCGTGCCTGGGCGGCGTCTGCGCGGCCGGGGACCTCTACGCCACCTGTTTCCAGGCGGGCACGGTGCGGCCCTTTCTCCAGGCCGACCTCTCCCCCGGCCAGCCCGACGCCACCGGCTTCGGCGGACCGCAGTCCCTGGCGCTCCTGCCGCCGGGGCACCTCCTGGTCGCCGGCGGGGTCGACAACCGGCTCTGGGTGATCGACCGGGAGACGATGGACGACGTCGGCTTCGCCGAGCTGGGCGTCGACGCCCGGGCCAACCAGGTGCTGGTCCGGGAGAACCGGGCCTACGTGATCGAGTCGGGCACCAACACCGTGCAGGTGATCGACCTGACCAACCCCGCCGCCCCGGCCACGGTGGACGAGGTCTCCACCGGCGACGGCACCAACCCCTACTTCGGCGCCTTCGCCGAGGACGGCACCCTCTGGGTCTCGCTCTGGGTCTCGGGCCAGGTGGTGGCGATCCCCTTCGCCGCCGCGGAGCCGGCGGCCGGGACGCCGATCGCCGTGCCCACCGCGGGCCTCGAGGGCACGCCCTTCCCCGCCGGCGTCGCGGTCCAGGGAAACACCGTCTACGTCACCCTGAACAACCTCGGCCCCGACTACCAGGCGGCGGGCAACGGCCGGCTGGTCCGCATCGACCGGGGCACCGGCGCCGCCGACCCGGCGCTCGTCGACCTGGGGCCGGGCTGCAAGAACCCGGGTCACCCGGCGCCGGCCGGCACCGCGCTCTGGATCCCCTGTGCCGGCACCCGCGACCCGAACACTTACGTCTCCAACGACGACGGCGCCCTGGTGCGGTTCGACACCGTCACCGGCACGGTCGTCGAGACCGTGGCCACCGGCAACGCCCCGTCCCGCGTCTCCGTGGGCGCCGACGGCCACCTCTTCACCGCCGCCGAGCCCGGGTTCCTGGCGGTCGACGCCGGCGGCACCGTCACCCCGGTCGACGCCTGCCCGGCGGCGGCCTTCGAGTTCGTCGGCGACGTCCTCGCCGTCCCGTAGCGCGGGCGGCGCGGGGGTGGGGCCCGCCCCGCCCGGG
>JAEZJH010000205.1 GCA_023436385.1 Pseudomonadota bacterium | reverse complement strand
CCGGAAGGTGCCGGCCCCGGTGAGGAAGGAGAGGAAGCCTCCCTCCTGGGTGATCATCACCGCCTTCAGCCGGTCGTCGGGGATCTGCTCGTTGCCGAGGAAGCGGATCGACTGGACCTCGACCTTGGCGTGCTCCCGCACCACGAAGACGACGTCGACCTCGTTGGCCTCCCGGGGCTCGATCCGGAAGTCGACCTCGGCGAGGTAGAAGCCCTTCTCCACGTACTGCTGGGTCAGCTTCTGGGCGTTCCGGCGGACCGCCGCCCGGTCGAGGATCTGGGCCGCCCGGACGTCGAGCTCGCCGGTCAGGTCCTCGGTGGAGATCTCGTCGTTGCCCTCGATCCGCACCTCCCGGATCGACGGCTTCTCCGCCACCGTGACCACCAGTTCCGGGCCCCGGGGCGTGTCCTCGACGTCGACCCGGATGTCGGAGAAGAGGCCGAGGGCGAAGATCTGGCGGATGTCCCGGCGGACCAGGGCGGGATCGAGCGGCCCCCCGACCCGGCTGGCCATCGCCCCGAGGATGGCGGCCTCGTCGGCCCGGCGCTCCCCTTCCACCCGGATCCCGGCGATCCGTTCGGAGTCGTCCCGGGCCTCGCCCCGACCGCGGGGCTCACCCTCGGGCGACACCCTTCCCTGCGCGGCCGCGGCGAGCGGCAGGAAGAGGAGCAGGCTGGCGAGGATGGCGCGTCGGCGCATGGGCAAGGAAGCGGGCGACGATAAGCGTTCCCGCCGCGGACCTCAAGGGATCTCTGGGGTCTCGGGGCCGAAACACCGTCCCCGCGGACGGCGTCCGGCCCCCGGGGTCAGAGGATGACCCCGTTCTCCATCCGGAGGCAGCGGGGGAGCGACCGCGCCAGGGCCTCGTTGTGGGTGACGACCAGGGTGGTCATCCCCAGGTCCCGGTTGAGGCCGAGGATCAGTTCGTGGATCTCCGCACCGGTCTTGGAGTCGAGGTTGCCGGTCGGCTCGTCGGCGAGAAGGAGCCGGGGGCGCGTGGAGAGGGCCCGGGCCAGGGCGACCCGCTGCTGCTCGCCGCCGGAGAGCTCGCCCGGCCGGTGGTTCAGGCGGTGGCCGAGGCCGACCCGCTCGAGGATCGCCGCCGCCTCCTCCGCCGCCCGGGGCCGGGGAACCCGCCGGACCAGGAGCGGGACCATGGCGTTCTCCAGGGCGGTGAACTCCGGGAGGAGGTAGTGCGACTGGAAGACGAAGCCCACGGTGGCGTTCCGGAACTCCGCCAGCGCCTGCTCGCTCCGGTCGAAGGCGTCCCGCCCCTCGAACCGGACCGTGCCGGAGGTGGGGAGGTCGAGGGTGCCCAAGACGTGGAGCAGCGTGCTCTTCCCGGCGCCGCTCTTGCCGACCAGCCCCACCACCTCGCCGGCGGAGATGGAGAGGTCCACGCCCCGGAGGACGTGCACCGTCCGCCCCTCCATCTCGTAGTCCTTGGTCAGGCCCAAGGCCTCGACCAGCGGGACGTCACTCATTGCGCAGCCCCTCGACCGGGCTCAGCCGCGAGGCGTAGAGCGCGGGGAAGATCGTGGCCAGGTAGGCGAGGACCACCGCCAGGACGCCGACCAGGGCGAACTGCAGCCCGTCGAGCTGCACCGGGAGGTTGGGGATGTAATAGACCTCGGGGTCGAGGGGGATGGGGAAGATGCTGATCCCCAGGCAGAGCAGGAACCCCAGGGCGAGGCCGAGGGCCGTCCCCACCGCGCCGATCGCCAGCCCCTCGAGGACGAAGATCTTCATCACCGAGGCGTCCTTCGCCCCCATCGACTTGAGGATGGAGATCTCCTTCCCCTTCTCCAGGACCAGCATCACCAGGGTGGAGAGGATGTTGAAGCAGGCGACCAGGACGATGAAGGCGAGGATCACCCCCATCACGATCTTCTCCAGCTTCAGCGCGGAGAAGAGGTTCCGGTTCATCTCCCCCCAGTCCTTGACGCGGAAGGGATAGCCCTCGAGGCGGGTGAGGACGGCCCGGGAGATCCGCCGGGCGTCGTCGATCTCCGCCACCTTCAGCTCGAGGCCGGTGACCGAGGCGCCCAGCTTGAAGAACTGCTGCGCCCGCGGCAGGGCGATGTAGACGAACTTCGAGTCGTACTCGTACATCCCCGAGTAGAAGACCGCCGCCACCCGGAACTGCATGCTCTTCGGCTGCGGCCCCATCGGCCCGATCTCGCCGGCGATCGGCGAGACCACGGTGACCGGGTCGCCGACGAACACCCGGAGCTGCCGGGCCAGCTCCCGCCCCAGCACCAGGCCCGGAAGCTCGTTCTTCTTCGGCGGCGGGGCCTCGCCCTTCGGCCGGGCCAGGCCGTCGTTCGGCCGCTCGATCAGCTCGCCGATCGACTTCTGCAGCTCGTCCAGTTCGCCCGCGCCGAGGCCCCGGGCGTCGTAGGAGGGGAGCACCGGGATCTCCTCCGGCGTCTCCAGCCACTCGAGGCGGCCCTCCTGGATCTCCCGCGGCAGCTCGGTGACCTGGCCCACCGTGGCCACGTCGATGCCCTTGATCAGCGCGCCGGCGAGGTTGGTCTCGGTGGTGACAATCACCTCGTTGAGCACGAAGGGCGTGACCCCGGTCACCCCCGGGGTCTCCCGGGCGGTCACCGCCGCCTGCTTCCACTCGTCGAAGGCGCCGTACTTGAGGACGATGGCGTGGGCGTTGGTCCCCAAGATCTTCTGCTTCAGATCGGTCTCGAAGCCGCTCATCACCGAGAGCACCACGGTGAGGGCCATCACCCCCACCGCCACGCCGCCGATGGAGATCACCGTCATGATCAGGGTCGGACTCCGCCGCTGCTTGCGGAGGAGGACGGTGATCGCGGCGGCGCCCGGGACGATCCCCAGGACCAGGAGGGAGAGGCCGACGAGGAGCTTCCGGGAGAGGCGGAGGTGGCTCTTCGCCACGTAGGCCTCGTAGCCGAAGGCGAGGTCGAGGTGCCCCGTACCGGCGCCCAGCATGAAGCCGACGGTGGCGCCGATCGAGGAGACGAGGAGGAGGCCCAGGCCGGCGAAGGCCGGGG
>JAEZJH010000152.1 GCA_023436385.1 Pseudomonadota bacterium | reverse complement strand
GAGATGCACTGGCTGCGCATCGACCGCTACCGCCTCGGCGCGGACGACGACGACCTCCGGCTCCTTCCCCAGCCGATGCTTTGCCAGCACTGCGAGAAGGCCCCCTGCGAATACGTGTGGCCGGTCTACGCCACCGTCCACTCGCCCGACGGCCTCAACGAGATGGTCTACAACCGGTGCGTCGGGACGCGCTTCTGCTCCAACAACTGTCCCTACAAGGTCCGGCGTTTCAATTTTCTTGAATACCACCGGGACGAGCCCGAGCCGCTCCCCATGGTCCACAACCCCGACGTCACCGTCCGGGCCCGGGGGGTGATGGAGAAGTGCACCTACTGTGTGCAGCGGATCCGCCGGGCGGACATCGACGCCCGGGTGGAGGGCCGACCGATCCGGGAAGGCGAGGTCCGTACCGCCTGCCAGGCCGCCTGTCCCGCCGGGGCGATCGTCTTCGGCCTGATCTCCGATCCCCACTCGCCGGTGTCCCGGCTCCACGCCGAGGGCCGCGCCTACGCCGTACTCCACGAGCTGGGGACCTGGCCCCGGACCCGCTACCTGGCGGCGATCCGCAACCGCAACGTGGAGCTGGCGTGAGGCCCGGGAGACCGCTGGCGGAGCCGAGGCCCGTCGAGGATCCGGTCCTGGTCGGGCGGCCGGACGACGCGGAGCTGACCCGGCGGCTCCTGGCGCCGGTGTTCGCCGGCGGGAGCACCACCTGGAAGGCGCTGTTTCTCTCTACCGCCGCCGGCGCCGCCGTCCTCGGCCTGGCGATGCTCTACACCTTCGTCGCCGGCATCGGGGTCTGGGGAAACAACATCCCGGTGGCCTGGGCCTACGGGATCACCAACTTCGTTTGGTGGATCGGGATCGGCCACGCCGGCACCTTCATCAGCGCCATCCTCCTCCTCTTCGAGCAGCGCTGGCGGACCTCGATCAACCGCTTCGCCGAGGCGATGACCCTCTTCGCCGTGCTCAACGCGGCGCTGTTTCCGCTCCTGCATCTGGGCCGGCCCTGGTTCGCCTACTGGCTGGTGCCGTATCCGGCCACCCTCGCGGTCTGGCCGCAGTTCCGGAGCGCGCTCCCCTGGGACTTCGCGGCGATCAGCACCTACTTCACCATCTCGCTCGTTTTCTGGTACCTGGGGCTCGTCCCCGACCTCGCCGCCGCCCGCGACACCGCGCCGGAGAAGTGGCGCCGCCGGCTCTACGGGGCCTTCGCCCTCGGCTGGCGCGGCGAGGCGGGGCACTGGCGGCACTACCGGATCGCCTACGGGCTCCTCGCCGGGCTAGCAACGCCGCTGGTGCTCTCCGTCCACAGCATCGTCAGCATGGACTTCGCCATGGCCCAACTGCCGGGCTGGCACTCGACGATCTTCCCGCCCTACTTCGTCGCCGGCGCGATCTACTCCGGCTTCGCGATGGTGCTGACGCTGATGATCCCTGCCCGCCGGATCTTCCGGCTGCAGGAGGTGATCACCCTCCGGCACCTGGACGCGGCGGCCAAGCTCACCCTGGTCACCGGCTGGATCGTCCTCTACTCCTACGTGGTCGAGACCTTCCTCGCCTGGTACTCGGGCGATCCGGCCGAACGGTACGTGTATCTGGTGACCCGCCCCTCCGGCCCGCTGGCCTGGGCGGTGTGGTTCACCTACCTGGCCAACTTGATCGTCCCCAACCTCCTCTTCGTCCGCCGGATCCGGCGGAGCCCGCTGGCGCTGGTCTTCCTCTCGATCGTCATCAACGTCTCGATGTGGCTCGAGCGCTTCTGGCTGATCGTCACCTCCCAGAGCCGGGACTTCCTCCCCTCGAGCTGGAACGACTACCGGCCGACCTTCGTCGACGGGATCCTCCTCGCCGGCACCCTCTTCTTGTTTCTGTTTCTCTTCCTGCTCTTCCTCCGCTTCGTCCCCTTCATCCCGGTGAGCGAGGTGAAGGAGCTGCGCCACGAGCTGTCCCGCGAGGACCGGGAGGCGGGGCGATGAGGCGCGGGTTGCTGGCGGAGTTCGCGACCCCGGAGGCGCTCCTCGACGCCGCCGGGCGGCTCCGGGACGCCGGGTTCACCCACCTCACCGCTTTCACCCCGTATCCGCTCGAGGGCCTCGACGAGGCGCTCGGCCTGCGCCGCTCGCGGATCCCCGTCTTCGTGCTGGTGGGCGGCCTCTCCGGTGCCCTCCTCGCCTTCCTGGTGCAGGTCTGGACCAACGGCATCGATTTCCCGATCAACGTCGGCGGCCGGCCGCTCTTCTCCTGGCCCGCGTTCGTGCCGATCACCTTCGAGATGGCGGTGCTCGCCGCCGGCCTGGCGGCGGTCCTGGGGGTCCTCGCCTGCTCCGGCCTGCCGCAGCTCTGGCACCCGCTCTTCGAGGTGGAGGGGTTCGAGCGGGCCAGCGTCGACCGGTTCTTCCTGGGAGTCGACGCGGCCGATCCCCGCTTCGAGCCGGAGCACCTCGCCGACCGGCTCGCGGCCCTGGGCGCGCTGCGGGTCTCCCGCGTGCCGGCGGGGAAACGATGATCCGGCGGCGCCTCCTCCGCCGGTCCCTGGCGCTCGCCCTGGCGACGGCGGCCTGCAGCTCCGAGGAGAACCTGGTGCCGCCGGACTGGGGCCTCAACCGGATGATCCGGCAGCCGCGCTACGATCCCTACGAAGCGAGCCCGTTCTTCGACGACGGCCGGGCGATGCGGCTCCCGCCGGAGGACACGGTGCCGGTGGATGCTCCCGCCGGTCCGGTCGCCACCGGGCTGGAGACGGCGTCCGGTTCGGCGGGGTCCGCCGCCGTCCCCCTCGCCGCCATCCCGCTCCCCCTCACCCCGGCGCTGGTCGCCCGGGGACGGGATCGCTTCAACACCTTCTGTGCCCCCTGCCACGGCGCCACCGGTGACGGCCACAGCGTCGTGGCGGAGGCGATGCCGCTGGTGAAGCCGGCCTCGCTGGTGAGCGCGGAGCTGGCCGCCCGGCCGCCCGGACACATCTTCACGGTGATCACCCACGGCTTCGGGATGATGCCTCGCTACGCCTACCAGCTCCCTCCGGAGGACCGCTGGGCGGTGGTGGCCTACGTCCGGGCGCTGCAACTCGGCGCCGGCGTCCCGCTCGCGTCCCTGCCCGAAGAGCTGCGGGCGGCGGCACGGAAGGAGCTGGAAAGATGAGACGGGCGCTCCTCGTCGCCGGGGTGGCCGCCGGGGTGGGCTGGCTCGGCCTGCTCCTGGGCTTCTTGCTCGAGCCGCGCCGCACGCTCTTCGCCTACCTGGCGATGTACGGGTTCGGCCTCTCCACCGCGGTGGGCGCGCTGATTCTGGTGATGAGCGCCTGGTCGATCCGGGCCCGCTGGTTCGTCGTCCTGCGCCGGCTGGCGGAGGCGCCGATGGCCACCCTCCCGGTCTTCGTGCTCCTGCTCCTCCCCCTCCTCGTCGGCGCCGGGACGCTCTATCCCTGGGCCGGATCCCTGGAGCAATTTCCGGCGGAGGAGCGGCAGCTGGTGGCCGCCAAGGGCGCCTGGTTCTCCGTGCCGTTCTTCGCCGCCCGGTGTCTCGTGTATCTGGCGGCGCTCGCCGGGCTCGCGACCGTCCTCGCCCGGGGCTCGCTTCGCCAGGATCGGGCGGCGTCACCGGAGGCGGCCCTGGACCTCGATCGGCGGCTCCAGGCCGTCTCCGCCGGCGGCCTCCCGGCGGTCGCCCTGATCTTCACCTTCGCCTGCTTCGACCTCTGGATGTCTCTCGAACCGGCCTGGTTCTCCACGGTGTATGGCGTCTACGTCTTCGCCGGCGGTTTCGTGGCGGCGCTCGCCCTGGTGGCGGTGCTCTCCGCGGCCTTCCGGGCCCGGGGAAAGCTGCCCGAGGAGGTGGCCGCCTCCCATCACCACGCCCTGGGGAAGCTCCTCCTCTCGTTCGTGATCTTCTGGGGCTACATCGCCTTCGTGCAGTTCCTGCTGATCTGGATCGCCGATCTGCCACGGGAGGTCGGCTTCTACCTCCGCCGCACGGAGGGGAGCTGGAAGGCGGTGACCTGGGCCCTGGCGCTCGGGCACTTCGTGGTGCCGTTCGCGGTGCTCCTCTCCCGGGACCTGAAGCGGCGGCCGAAACGTCTCGCCCTGGTGGCGGTCTGGATCCTCGCGTTCCACCTCGTCGACTTCGTCTGGCTGGTGCTTCCGGTCCGCGATCCCGGATACGTGTTGCACCCGGTCGACCTGGTGGCGTTCCTGGCGATCGCCGGGACCGCCAGCCTGGCGGGGCTCCTCGCCTACCGCGGCCGGGCGACGGTGCCGGTGGGCGCGCCGGACCTCGGCGGGTCCCTGGAGTACCGCACCCGATGAGCGAGAAACGCCAGGGAGGCGTCCGGCTCGCCTCCGATATCCTGCCGGGGAAGCCGGTGGCGGTGGTCGCCGTCACGGTGTTCCTCTTCGGTCTCCTCCTCGTCGGCGTGGCCTGGCTCCTCCTCCGGGCCTACCGCGGCGACGTCGGCTTCCGGCCACCGACGACGCCGCCCGAACCGGCTCCGGCGCGCCTGGGCGGGATCCTGCAGACGCCGCTCCCCGGCGACGGCCCGGGACGCCAGCTCCTGCGGGAAGAGTCGGCGGCCCTCGAGCGCTGGGGCTGGGTCGACCGGGAACGGGAGCTGGTCCGACTACCCCTCGACCTCGCCGTCGAACGGCTCCTCGCCGGCGAGAGCCCCGCCGGCGTCCCCTTCCCGTCCATCGCCCCGCCGCCGCCGCTCCCCGACGTGGGCACCGATCCCCGCGGCTCCACCGGACGCGTCCGCGGCGGCCACGAGGACCCGCCACCGCTCGAAGGGAGGGCTCCGTGAACGAGCTACTGCGGAAGCTCCTCTACCTCCCGGAGCAGGGCTCCACCGTGGCCGCCGGCGTGGACTTCCTCCACTACACGGTGATCGGCGTGACCATGGCCGGCTCCACCGCGGTCTTCCTGGTGGCGGCCTGGTTCACCATTCGCTACCGCCGCCGGGACGAGCGGCTCACGCCCCACATCCACGCCTCGCACGTCGCCGAGGTGGCGGTGATCGTCGGCCTCTTCGCGCTCTTCGTCACCTTCTGGGTGATCGGCTTCCGGCAGTACGTCGGCCTCCGCACGCCGCCGGAGGAGGCCACGGTGGTCTACGTCACCGCCAAGCAGTGGATGTGGAAGTTCGCCCACCCCGGCGGCCGAAACGCCATCGGCACCCTGGTGGTCCCCGCCGGCCAGCCGGTGAAGCTGGTGATGACCTCCCGAGACGTGATCCATTCGTTCTACGTCCCGGCCTTCCGGGTGAAACAGGACGTGCTCCCGGGCCGATACACCATCGTCTGGTTCGAGGCGAAGGCCCCGGGTCGCTATCCGATCTACTGCGCGGAGTACTGCGGTTTCGCCCACTCGCGGATGTGGGGCGACGTGCTGGCCCTCTCCCCGCAGGACTACGAGGCGTGGGAGAACGGCGCGGAGCCCGCCGGCCCGGTCTCCACCCCGGGGAATCGGGAGTCGATGGCCGACCGGGGGCGGGAGGTCGCCGCCGCCCGCGGTTGCCTCTCTTGCCACACCCTCGACGGCCAGCCCCACGTCGGTCCCAGCTGGCGCGGCCTTTTCGATACTCCGGTTCGCCTCGAGGACGGCAGCACGGTGATCGCCGACGAGGCCTACCTCACCCGGTCGATGATGGAACCCGGCGCGCAGATCGTCGCCGGCTACCGGCCGCTGATGCCGCCCTACCAGGGCCTCCTCGAGCCGGCGGAGGTGGGCGCGCTCCTCGAGCTGATCCGCTCGCTCGGCCCCACCCACCCCGAGCCCCCGGGGA
>JAEZJH010000141.1 GCA_023436385.1 Pseudomonadota bacterium | reverse complement strand
ACCGTCGGCGCCTACGCGGGCCTCCGGGCCCGGTCGGCCGGCCTCCCGGTGCGCATCGGTTACCTCCTCGGCACCCGCGACCTCGCCCTCGAGGTCGACGGCTTCGCCGCCGGCGAGGAGCTGATCGTCGAGGCCCGGGAGGTCTGGAGCGATCTCCCGCTCGCCGCCTTCGCCTGCCGGGTGGAGCGGGCCGGCGTGGTCGTCGCGTCCGCCACTCTCAACGTCTACCAGAGCCAGGGGGAGGAACCTCCCGCATGAAGCCCCGTGCCCTCGTCACCGGCGCGAGCCGCGGTATCGGCGCCGCCTGCGCCGTCGCCCTCGCCCGGGCCGGACACCCGGTGATCCTCAACTACCGCGCGAACGAGGCGGCCGCCCTCGAGGTGCAGGCCCGCATCCACGCGGAGGGCGGGGTCGCCACCCTGGCCCGGTTCGACGTGGCCGACGGCGCGGAGGTGGCCGCGGCGATCGAGCGGCTCCTCCGGGAGGACGACAACCCGGTGGGCGTCTTGGTGAACAACGCCGGGATCGTCCGCGACGGCCCGTTCCCGGGCCTGGAGACCGAGGACTGGGAGCGGGTGACCCGCACCACCCTCGACGGCTTCTTCCACGTCACCCGGCCGCTGGTCCTGCCGATGGTGCGGCGGCGGTGGGGCCGGATCGTCAACGTCTCCTCGGTCTCCGGGGTGATCGGCAACCGCGGGCAGGTGAACTACTCGGCGGCCAAGGCCGGCCTGATCGGCGCCACCCGGGCGCTGGCGCAGGAGGTGGCCCACCGCGGCGTCACCGTCAACGCGGTGGCCCCCGGGCTGATCGAGACGGACATGATCGCCGACGCGCCGATCGAGGAGGCGCTCAAGCACGTGCCGATGCGCCGGATCGGGAAGCCGGAGGAGGTGGCGGCGGTCGTCGCTTTCCTGGCGAGCGACGGTGCCTCCTACGTGACCGGCCAGGTGATCGGCATCAACGGCGGCCTCGCCTAAAGCCGCAGGGAGAGAGACATGGCGAACCGCGTGGTGATCACCGGTGTCGGGGTGACCAGCCCCATCGGCAACGACCTGGACCAGCTCTCCGCGTCCCTCCGGGAGGACCGGAGCGGCGTGCGGATCTTCCCCGCCCTCGCGGAGATCGCGGGGATGAAGACCCGGCTCGGCGCGCCGTGCGAGGTCGACCTCTCCGTCCTGCCGAAGAAGCGGACCCGGACCATGGGCCGGGTGGCCCAGCTCTCCACCTGGGCGACGCAGCGGGCGATCGACGACGCCGGCCTCGACGCGGAGACGCTCGCCTCCGGCGCGGTGGGGCTCGCCTACGGCTCCACCGGCGGCTCGAGCAACGCGGTGGAGGACTACGTCCGCAAGCTCAACCTGGCCAAGACCACCGAGGGGATCGCCTCCTCCACCTACCTGAAGTTCATGAGCCACACCTGCGCGGCCAACCTCGCGCAGTACTTCTCCATCCGCGGGCGCATCCACACCACCTGCTCCGCGTGTGTCTCCTCGAGCCAGGCGATCGGCTACGGCTACGAGGCGGTGAAGTACGGCTTCCAGGAGGTGATGCTCTGCGGCGGCGCCGAGGAGCTGGACGTGGTCCACGCCACGGTGTTCGACGTGATGTTCGCCACCTCCGTCCGCTACAACGACCGACCCGAGCTGTCCCCCCGGCCCTTCGACGCCGACCGGGACGGCCTGGTGGTGGGCGAGGGCGCCGGCACCTTCGTCCTCGAGAGCTACGACCGGGCGGTGCGCCGGGGCGCGAAGATCTATGCGGAGATCGTCGGCTTCGCGACCAACTGCGACGGGCTGCACATGACCGCGCCGTCGGAGGAGGGGATGTCCCGGGTGATCGGCTCGTCCCTGGCCGACGCGGGAATGTCGCCGGAGCAGATCGACTACGTCAGCGCCCACGCCACCGCCACCGACGTCGGCGACGTCTGCGAGAGCCGGGCGACCGCCCGGATGATCGGGACGAAGACGCCGGTGGCCTCGACCAAGGGGTTCACCGGACACACGCTGGGGGCGTGCGGGGTGATCGAGTCGGCGTTCTGCCTGGCGATGCTCCGGGACGGGTTCCTGGCGCCGAGCCGGAACCTGGTGAAGCCGCACGAGGAGTGCGCGCCCCTCGACTACGTGATCGGCGCTGCCCGGGACGCCCGGCCGAAGGTGATCATGAACAACAACTTCGCCTTCGCCGGGATCAACACCTCGTTGATCTTCCGGACGGTGTAGCCCCGGGGCCGGGCGTCGGCGGGGTCGCCGAGGAGGCGGGCCGGCCGGCGCCCGCCTCCCTGCCGCAGGCGCTACCGGATCACGCGCCGCAGCTCGGCCCGCATCCTGGCGAGCTTCGCCTGGAGGAGCGGGTCGTCGATGACGGGGGCCGCCTTCGCCGCCGTCTTCGTCTGCACGTTCTCGTAGAGATCGGGCGAGCCGAACCAGGCCTCCTGGTACTGGACCACGTCGAACCGAGGCGGCTCCAGCTCGGCGAGGCAGCCGAGGTCAAGCGTGCTGGTGGGGTCGGTGAGGAACTGCCGGGTGATCCTGGCGCCGCAGTTCTGCCGCGGATTCACGTCGTTCGAGCCGGAGAAGAGGATCCCGTGGTTGGCGTAGGGGACGATCACCACGTGCTGGTTGGGCTTGGTGAACGCCTCCCGGGCGTCGATCATCCGCTCCTCCCGGGTCTGCGCGTCGAGGGTGCCGTTCAGGATCAGCACCGGCGTGTCGACGTCCGCCCAGACCCGGAGCTCGTCGGGGACCTCGTAGCTGGGCCAGGGCCACCAGTCGAAGAGGTCCGGGAAGTACTCGACGGAGCCGGAGTAGACGACGAGATCCCGGTTCAGCTCCCTCACGAACGCGGTGGTGTAGGACTCGTCCCAGAACTCGTTCTTGACGATCTGGTAGTAGAGCAGGTCGGACCGCTCCACGTTGTCCATGATCACCCAGCCCTGGGTGGCGTTGAGCAGCACGTAGAGGAAGTTCTCGATCGCCGCGGCGTCGGCGGCCGTGCAGCGGTCGAGCCGGTAGACCAGGGCCGTCCCCAGCGCGGGCATGTCGAGCGGACCCATCAGCTGGGCGAGGAGGGGACGGATCCACGCCGGATCGGCGGAATCGAACGCCTGCGAGCAGTGGCCGGAGTCGACGCGGTCGAGGACGTCGGCGAACTTCGCCCAGGGGTCGGCACCCAGCTTGCCGCGGCAGAACTCGTCGGCGGCGCAGAGGTCGGCGAAGTCCTTGGCGTTGGCGTTCAGGTCGACGTCGGCGTGGACCAGGTCGCAGCCATCCTTGCCGCAGGCCGAGTCGAGGATCACGCCGTCCGCCAGGTCGGGGAAGAGGTGGAGGAAGCGGTGCCCGGTAGCGGTGCCGTAGCTCGTGCCCCAGACGAACACCTCCTCGCCGGGACGCTTGAAGAGCTGGATCGCCTCGCCGATGTCGCGAACCGCCTCGGAGGTGGAGAAGCGGGCGAGGCCCTCCCCGTAGCGAGCCTCGAGCTGGTTCATGCACCGGGTGGAGAGCGACTCATCATTGTTCCCGCAGGAGAGCGGGGCGGACCGGCCGACGCCCCGGTAGTCGGGCATGTAGATGTCGAAGCCGAGGTCGTCGAAGATGGAGCGGGCGTAGTAGCCCAGCTGGCCGCCGTTCACGCCCGGGCCACCCTCGAGCAACCAGAGCTGGCCACGCGACTCGCCGTCCGTCCGGATCCGCCGGACGAAGAAGTCGATTTCCGGGCTCGCCGGATCGTCGCGGTCGAGCGGCATCTTCAGGGTCGCGCACTCCGCCTCGCCGACCATGTACAGGTCGCAGGTCTCCCAGTTGATCTCCACCGGTTCGTGGCCGCCGCCGGTCCCGCCGGTCCCGCCGGTCCCGCCGGTTCCACCGGTTCCACCGGTTCCACCGGTTCCGCCCTCGCCTCCGGTCCCGCCCGAGCCGCCCTCGTTGCCTCCGCCCGATCCGCCCACGTCGGAGCCACCGCCTTAGTCGGCGGCGCAGCCGCCGAGCGCGAGGACGAAAATCGCAGCGACGATCCCTACCCGCATTCGACAACTCCTCCTCGGCCGATCGGTTCGGAAATCCGAACCGTGTCCGGTCACTCCGGCCGTCGGAGCGGAAGTGTTGCAGGAGCGGGACCAAGCGGCGAGGAGTAGCCCGTTCGGCGCGCCGCCTGGTCCTTGTGCCTCGCCGGACGGTGAACGGCGGCGGCGTCCGGCCTGCGGAGACACCCGCCAAACGGGGTCCGGCTGGCCGACGGTGGCGGCGCATGGACCCAACCGACACGGCGAGCCGGGAGCTGTCCCAGACCGTTTCAGCTGGCCGGGACCGGTTGGCATCCATTCGCTGGTTCGGCCGGACGAACGGCGCGCCGGCTACCGAACCGCCGGCGCCGCCCTCCCGGGCCGCGAGGACCCGGGCTGGGACTCCGGGCCGCGAGGACCCGGGGGCGGCGAAGCCGGGGAAGCCGAAGAGCCGGCCGGTCCTGCCCTCCGGGTTTTCCGTCCCACCGGTGGAGGCGTCAGCCGGCCGCCTGGAGCTCCCCGGTCCCGTGCTTGAGTTGGGCGAGGTCGAAGACGAAGGCGGGGTCGAGGGGAAAGGGCGCCCAGCGCTCCGGGTGGCAGGTGGCCACGATGATCTGCAGGTGATCGGAGAGCCGGGAGAGGACGCCGATCACGTTCTCGAAGCGGGCGGAGTCGCTCCAGACGAAGGCGTCATCGAGGAAGACCGGCAGCTTCCCGTCGCCGGCCAGGACCTGGGCCATCGCCAGCCGCACCGCCAGGGAGACCTGCTCCCGGGCGCCGTGGCTCAGCACCTCGGGGGTGGCCGCCCCGGCGCGCCGCACCAGCCGGACGATCTCGAGCTGGCCGTCCAGCTCGAGGGCGGCGGGGCCGAGGATCTCCTCGAGGATCGGTTTGACCGCGTCCTGCATCGGTCCGACCAGCTGGCCCTTCGCCTCCGCCTCGCAATCCCGGATGGTGTCCCGAAGGAGCCGGAGCGCCTCGGCCTGCGCCTTCTGGGTTTCGAAGTCGGCCCGCCGATCCGCCACCCGGCTCTCCGCCGCCTTGAGCTTCTCGCTGAGGCCGACGAGGTCGGCGGAGGCGAGGCGGGTTTCGCCCTGGAGCTTCTCGTTCTTCCGGAGCAGCACCACGGCGTCGTGACGTTCGAAAGCCTCCCGGGCCGTCGCCAGGCGGGCGGCGGCCGCTTCGCCGCCCAGCTGCCGGAGCTGCGCGTCGATCCGGGCGAGCAACCCGGAGCGTTCGTTCTTCCGGTTGACCGCGGCGATGTGGTCCTCCTCCAGCTTCCGATCGGGGCCGTCGGCCTCGATCGAGCGGGCCAACTCCTCGCCGAGCTTGGCGAGGTGCGCCTCGATCGCCGTCGTCTGCGCCTCGGCCACGCCGGCGGACTTCTCCAGGGCGGCGTGCTCGACGCGGGCCTTCTCGAGCGCTCGCGTGGCCTCCCCGACCGCGGCCCGGGCCGAGCCGACGGCGGCCCGGGCTCCGGGCAGCTCCCGGGTCACCGTCTCCGCGTCCAGCTCCGGACCGCACGGGCGCGCCCGAGCCTCCGCGACCCGATTCGCCACCCTGGCCCGCTCCTGCGCCAGGGGATCGGTCCCGTGCGGGAAGCGCCGGGCCAGCTCGTTCCGGTCGGCGCGGAGGTCGTCCTCCAGCTTCCGGCGCTCGTCGGCGAGGCGCCGCGCCTGGTCGAGCCCGGAAACGCCGAGCCCGGCG
>JAEZJH010000286.1 GCA_023436385.1 Pseudomonadota bacterium | reverse complement strand
ACCTTGCCCCGATACATGTCGGGGAAGATCCCGCGGGTGATGGGATACTCGCCGGGCGGCGGCGCCGGGGTCCTCACGTCCTCCGGGCCGTAGACCGGGCGGATCGGGATCCCCGACCGCGTCCGCGGCTCGCCCGGCGCCCCCCGGCGGCCCTCGCGACGGCTCACGCCGCCTCCCCCTTGCCGGCGGTCTTGCCGGGTTGGTCGACCAGGCGGTCGTTCTCGTCGACCAGCCCGGCCTTCTTGGCCACCGCGATCTTCTTCCACTCCACCCGCAGGGTGGCGGCGTCGACCATCTCCTCGCCGAAGACGATCGCCCCCTGGCCGGCCTCGACGTCGGCCTTCCGGTAGGCCTCGAGGATCGCCAGGGCCCGCTCCAGCTCCGCCCGGGACGGCGTGTAGACCTCGTTGATGATGTCGATGTGCGAGGGGTGGATCGCCCACTTGCCGTCGAAGCCGAGGATCGCGCCCTCCTCGGCGTCCTTGCGCACCTGCGCCAGGTCCTTGAAGTGCAGGGTGACGTTGTCGATCACGTCGATCCCCGCGGCCCGGGCGGCGGCGATGGTGTGGTGTTTCGGGTAGTGGTGGACCTGGAACTGCCGGGAGGTCAGCTCCTTCGAGCCGATGTCTCCGGCGTAGTCGGCGATCCCGAAGATCAGCGAGGTCATCCGCGGGGTGCAGGCGGCGATCTCCTCCGCGTGGAGCATCGCCCGGGCGCTCTCGATCAGCACCTCGAGCTTGATCCGCCCCGGCGCGATCCCGACGTTCTCCTCGATCTGGGTGATCAGCCGGTCGACGAAGAGCACGTCCTCCGCGCCGTAGACCTTGGGGATCACCACCACGTCGACGTTCTTGCCGGCCGCCTCGAGGACCTCGATGACGTCCCGGTAGAAGTACTTGGTGCGGATGTTGTTGGGGCGGAAGGCGCGGATCTTCCCCTTGAAGTCGAGGGTGTTGAGCGCCTCGACCAGGGTTTTACGGGCCGGGATCTTCTGGGAGACGGCGCAGGAGTCCTCGAGGTCGAGGATCACCTCGTCGGCGCCGGAGTCGGCCGCCTTCTGCATCATCTTCAGCGAGTGGGCGGGGCAGGTGAGTTCGGTGCGGCGCACCCGGAACTCCCGGGCGATCACCAGCTGCTCGTAGTTCGTGCGAACGTGCTCCAAGACGGGCTCCTTTAGCGCGCGGCGGGGCCGCGCTTCTTCACCAGGATCTCGCGGACGATCTCCAGCACCACCTGGCCCTGCTGGTTCTTCCCCACCAGCCGGAAGCGGACGATCCCGGCGTCGTCCCGGTCGTCGGCGTCCCGCTTTTCGAGGACGGTCGACTCGGCGAACAGGGTGTCTCCGGCGAAGACCGGGTTCTTGTGTCGGCCCTCGTCGTAGAACAGCTCGCCCACCGCGTTCTCGCTGGTCTCCTCGGAGGCGAGGCCGACCACGAAGGCGAAGACGATCCCGCCGTAGACCACCCGCTTGCCGCCGAAGGTGGTCTCCGGGCTCTCGTCACACATCGCCTGGTTGAAATGCAGCTGGGCGGTGTTGAGCACCAGGTTGGTGAGGACCATGTGTTCGGTCTCGCCGACGGTGCGCGCCCGCGGGTGCACGATCGTCTCGCCGACCCGGAAGTCCTCGTAGTAGTTATCGGTCCGGGTGAGCCGCCGGCCCTCGAGGGACCGGGCGGCGACCCGCTTGGACAGCTCGCCTTCCTTCAACATCTGCCCCTCCTCCGTTCACCCGGGGGCCGCCGTTCACTCCGACAGCAGCCGCTTGGCGATCACCTCGTACTGGATCTCCGAGGTCCCCTCGAAAATGCGAAACACCCGGGCGTCCCGCCAGTAGCGCTGGGCGGGGAACTCCCGGGAGTAGCCGTAGCCGCCGAACACCTGCAGGCACTCGGAGGTGACCCGCTCCGCCATCTCCGCGGCGAAGGCCTTGGCCATCCCCGCCTCGAGATCGGAGCGGCCGCCCTCGTCCTTCTTCCGGCAGGCGTAGTAGGTGAGCTGCCGCGCCGCCTCGAGCTCCGTGGCGGCGTGGGCCAGCTTGTGGCGGATCACCTGGAACTCGGCGATCGGCCGGTCGAACTGGGTGCGGTCCTTGGCGTAGGCGAGCGCCGCGTCGAGCGCCGCCTGGGCCGTGCCCACCGCCCGGGCCGCGGTCTGGATCCGGGCGTATTCGTAGGTGGCCATCAGCTGGTAGAAGCCCTGGCCCTCGACCCCGCCGAGGAGGTTCTCCGCCGGCACCTCGTAGCCGTCGAACTGCAGGTTGTAGGAGTGCATCCCCTTGTAGCCGATGGTGGGGATGGGGCTCCCGGCCAGCGCCGGCGGATGGAAGCCGTCGCCCGGCTCCTTCTCCACCAGGAGGAGGGAGAGGCCCTTGTGTTTCGGTCTGTCCGGGTCGGTGCGCACCAGCGTGCAGAGCACGTGGGCCCGGTTGGCCATGGTGCACCAGGCCTTCTCGCCGGTGACCAGGTACCGGTTGCCCTGCCTTTTCGCCCGGGTCTTCACCGCCGCGGCGTCGCTGCCGACGTCGGGTTCGGTGAAGGCGGCGGCGGCGAGGACCTCGCCGGCACAGAGCTTGGGGAGCCACCGCCGCTTCTGCTCCTCCGTGCCGTTGGCGGAGATCAAGGTGCCGGTGATGATCATCCGGGTCATCACCGAGCCGACGGAGAGCCAGGCCCGGGAGAGCTCCTCGGTGACCAGCGCCATCGAGAGGGTGTCGAGGCCGGAGCCGCCGTATTCGGCCGGGAAGATCAGGCCGAAGTAGCCCAGCTCCGCCATCTTGCGGACCAGCGGCATCGGGATCTCGGCGCCCTCGTTGTCGAGCTTGCCGGCGACCGGCTCGACCTCGTTCCGGGCGAAGTCCCGCACCGACTCCTGGATTGCCCGGTGCTCGGCGGAGAGCATCACGCCACCTCCTTCGCGCCCGGCGTCTTGGCCGGCGGCGGGTGGGCGGCGCGGGTCTTGACCAGGATCTTCCGCTCGTACTCGAGCACCTTCACGCCGTCCTGGTTGAAGCCGGTGGTGCGGACGTGGACGATCCCGCGGTCCGACTTGGACTCGGAGACGCGCTTGTCGAGGACCACCGACTCGGCGAACAGCGTGTCTCCCGGATACACGTCGGCGAAGAACCGCATGTTCCAGTAGCCGAGGTGCGCCAGGGCCTGCTCGGAGAGGTCCTCGACGCTCATCCCGAAGACCGCGTTCATCGTCAGGAGCGGATTCACCGGCGTGGTCCGGTGGCCCTCCGCCTGCGCATACACCTTGTTGAAGTAGAGCGGGTTGGCGTTCATCGTCCAGGTCGTGAAGAGCGAGCATTCCCCCTCGGTGAGCGTCCGCCCCCAGTGATGCGGGTACCGATCCCCGACGGTGAACTCCTCGAAAAACCTGCCCCGCACGGGTACGCGCCGGTTCTCCATCGGGAATCCTCCTGTGGTCGCATGCGAGGGGTAGGGATGGCGACGCAGCACGTCAACGGGGCGGGTGGGCGCCCGCTTGCGACCAGCCGACATGCACGCACGGCCCGGGCGAGGATGTATCGGAACGGGGCGGCGCGGGCGGGGCCTCACCGGGAGGCGGGCCGTGGCCCGGGCCCCGCGGGGACGAGTTCGGGCGGAGCTTCCGAATGGGCACTCCAGGGTCGCGCCCGCGACGAAAGAGCGCTCCCGCCCCCCTTGTGGCTCGCGCCGGACGTGTTAGGTTCGCCGCCGTGAAAACGACCACCGTACGTCCGATCGGAACCCTGTTCGTCCTCCTCCTCGCCACCGCGCTGGGCGGCTGCGGCCTCCAGTCGATTCCCCAGTCGAAGAACCAGGTCGATGCCGCCTGGGCGGAGGTCCAGAACCAGTACCAGCGCCGCGCCGACCTGGTGCCGAACCTGGTCGAGGTGGTGAAGGGCTACGCGTCCCACGAGAAGGAGACGCTCTCCGCGGTGATCGAGGCCCGGGCCAAGGCCACCCAGGTGACCGTCTCGCCGGAGAACCTCAACCCGGAGACGATGAAGCAGTTCGAGCAGGCGCAGGGCGCGCTCTCGCAGACCCTGGGCCGGCTGATGGTGGTGGCGGAGCGCTACCCGGAGCTGAAGGCCAACCAGAACTTCCGGGATCTCCAGGTGCAGCTCGAGGGCACGGAGAACCGGATCGCCATCGCCCGGCGGCGCTACATCGAGGCGGTGCAGGCCTTCAACAACCTGGTCACCGTGCCGCCCACCAGCTTCACCAACTCGCTCCTCTACCACGAGGCGCCGAAGCCCCAGTTCACCGCCACCACCCCCGGCGCGGAGAAGGCGCCCGAGGTGAAGTTCTGATGACGGTCGGTGCCCTCGCCGCCGGGTTCGTCTTCGCCGCCCTCGCCGTGCCGCCCCTGACGGGACCGGTGGTGGATCGGGCCGGCGTGGTCCCCGCCCCGGAGGCCGCCCGCCTCGACGC
>JAEZJH010000080.1 GCA_023436385.1 Pseudomonadota bacterium | reverse complement strand
CCACCTCGCCCGGCAGCCCGGCCTCGCCCAGCGCCCGCGGCACCCGCGTCGTCTTGCCGGCGCCCGGCGGGGCCTCGATCACCGCCGCGGCGTGGCGGCGCACGGTCTCGACGACGTCGGGCAGCAGGGGATCGATCGGCAGCGGTTCGCGAGCGGGCACGTCCGGATACCTCAGGTGAACGCGCCTTCTACCATGTGCCCGGCCGGCGCCGGAGGCTCCCGAATCAGTCCCGCACCCCGATCGCCTTCCGGCTGGTCTTCCCCTTCCACCGCCGCCACGTGGCGCCGTCGCCCTTGACGCCGTCGGTGGGCGGGGCGCCCGTCTCGTCCTCCGGGCCCAGACACGCCTCCCGCGGCGGCGGCCGATCGCAGCCGAAGTAGCCGCGCGCCGACGCCTCGGCCTCGAGGATGTCTTCATCCTGGTCGATGCAAAACACCTTGGCGCCGCCGCCCTCGCGGCGCGAAGGCCAGGCGTAGACGACGAAGCGGCGCTCGGCGCCGTCGGGGTCCGCGGGCAGGTACGACAGGAAACAGGTGCCCGCTGCCTCCATCGCCGCGCCCTCCGCCGCGAAGCGGGGTGAGCCCTCGAGGGGCAGGAGTGGGGCCTCGAGCGTCCGGCCGGAGGGCAGCGGCGTGACGGCGGCGAGCTGCCCCAGGGAAGCGAACTCGCCGATCCCGTCGCCGTCCCGGTCGGCGTAGGCGCCCTCGTGGAAGAGGCGCTGGGCCCAGTGCATCGACCAGAGCGTCGAGACTGCCGCCTTGTCCAGGTAGGCCCGGCCCGAGCCGACGATGTTCCCGATTCCGACACGGACCATGTAGGCGGCGAAGAGGCCGGCGAGGCCGACCGCGGAAATGACGGCAATCCAACGACCCGGCACGCGGCGTGGCAAGAAAGGCCTCCTCGGTTCGATCGACCCTGTTCTAGGTTTCGCGCGTTACGGGATCAAGCAGGGGTCGGGCGAGATGTATGGGCCGGCCGACTGCGACGGACCGGGAGCGGAAGCGCTCGCGGAAGGGGCCCGGGTGCGGCAGTTCGCCGCGGCAGGGTGCCGCGCCGGCGCAGCGGTTGCGGGGGCGGGTGCGTCGTTTTCCGGGTTTGGGCGCGGCACGGGCCTTGCTGACCGGCGGTTACGGAACTCCACCGCCGGGCAGGCATCGAGCACGCGCCACGGGCGATTCGGCGGGACGATGGCGCCCGCCCCATCACTTCAAGGTAGGCGACACGAGTGGAACCCACTGAGCACAACGGACGGAACCAGGGGCCGGTGCCGTACGTGTTTCCGCGCTGGGCGAACCGCGTGCCCCTCGCCCTGGCGGTCGGCCTGGTCGCGCTCGTCGCGTTCACCACCTTCGCGATCTGGTACTGGGGCTCGCCGAAGTTCGTGAACGTCGGCTACGCGCCGATCCAGCCCATCGCCTACAGCCACAAGCTCCACGCCGGCGACTACGGCGTCGACTGCCGGTACTGCCACAACACGGTGGAGCGGTCGCCGATGGCGGCGGTGCCGCCGGCGCAGACCTGCATGAACTGCCACGCGGTGGTGAAGTTCGACTCGCCGAAGCTCGAGCCGCTCCGGCTGGCGATCAGCGCCGGCCAGCCGATCGAG
The DNA here is from genome assembly GCA_023436385.1 of Pseudomonadota bacterium. Classification (GTDB taxonomy): domain Bacteria; phylum Myxococcota; class Myxococcia; order Myxococcales; family Vulgatibacteraceae; genus JAEZJH01. The sequence continues at coordinate 2,739 of JAEZJH010000080.1, read as the reverse complement.
TGGGTGCGGGCGCACAAGCTCCCGGAGTTCGCCTACTTCGACCACTCCCGCCACCTGGTGAAGGGAGTCGGCTGCTCGGAGTGCCACGGCCGCGTCGATCAGATGGAGGTGGTCCGGGTCGAGCAGCCGCTCTCGATGGCCTGGTGTCTCGATTGCCACCGCGACCCGGCGCCGAACCTCCGTCCCCGGGATCAGGTCACCAACATGGCGTGGGAACCGCCGGCCGGAAAGACGCGCCGGGAGGTCGGCCTCGAGCTGGTCCAGGCCTACCAGGTCAACGCCCCCACCGATTGCTCGGGATGCCATCGATGAGCCAGCTCCACGAATTGCGCGTGCGGGACACGGAACACGACGGGCCGGGCCACGAGCCGGGCGAGGCCCACGGCGACGCCGCCGGGCCGCTCGTTCCCCACGTCGAGAACGGCAAGCACTACTGGCGCAGCCTCGAGGCGCTGGCGGACTCCGATCCCGAGTTCCGGGAGCTGGTCCACCGGGAGTTCCCGGCGGAGGCCTCGGAGCTGCTCGAGCCGGTGACCCGCCGGAACTTCCTCTCCTTCATGGGCGCCTCGATCGCCCTCGCCGGACTCGGCACCGCCGGCTGTATCCGCCGGCCCGAGCAGAAGATCGTCCCCTACGTGAAGCGGCCGGAGGATCTGGTCCCCGGGCTGCCGCAGTTCTACGCCACGGCGATGCCGGTGGCCGGTTCGGTGACCGGCCTGGTGGTGGAGGCCCACGAGGGCCGGCCCACCAAGATCGAGGGCAACCCGCTGCATCCGGCCTCCCTCGGCGCGGCGTGCACCTTCGAGCAGGCCGCCGTCCTCGACCTCTACGATCCGGATCGCCTCACCGGCGTCTTCCGGGAGAACACCCGCTACACCTGGGCGGACTTCGAGACCTGGCTCGCCGATCGCCAGGGAGCCTGGAAGGCGAACGGCGGGCAGGGGCTGTGGATCCTCCACGAGGCCACCGCCTCGCCCTCCTTCGAGACGGCGAAGGCGCGGCTCGCGTCGACGTATCCGAACGCGCGGCTCCTCGAGTGGGAGCCGCTCTCCGACGACGAGCTCTTGGCGGGGACGCGCCTCGCGTTCGGCGAGCCGCTCCAGCCGGTGTATCGCTTCGACAACGCCAACACCATCGCCGCCTTCCACGCCGATCTCTTCGGCGAGGGGCCGTATCACCTCCGCTACGCCCGGGAGTGGGCGCGCCGCCGCGATCCGGCCGGAAACACGAACCGGCTTTACGTGGCGGAGGCGGCGTTCACGCCCACCGGCGCGGTGGCCGATCACCGGGTGCGGCTCCGGGCCGAGGAGGTGGGGCCGGCGCTCCGGGTGCTGGCGGCGAAGCTCGCGGCCCGCGGGGTGGCGATCCCCTCCGGCGTGGCCTCGACCGCCCAGGCGCCGACGGGCACGGAGAAGTGGCTCGAGGCGCTGGCCAAGGAGCTGGCGGCGAATCGGGCCCGGGGGCTGGTGACGGTGGGGCGGCGGATGCCGGCGGAGGTGCAGGCCCTCGCCCACGTGATCAACGCCGCGCTCTACAGCGGCGGCGCCACGGTCGACTACTACCGTCCGGCGGTGGTGCCGGCGGTCCCGCACCGGGAGGCGATCGGCCAGCTCGCCGCCGCCCTCGACGCCGGGCAGGTGGACACCCTGTTCGTCCTCGGCGCCAACCCCGCCTACGCGGCGCCGGCCGAGCTGGACTTCGGCAAGCGGATGGCGAAGGCGGCGCACCGCGTCCACCTCACCTCGCATCCCAACGAGACCACCGCCGGCTGCCAGTGGGCCCTGCCGCAGGCGCACTTCCTCGAGGCCTGGGGCGACGGCGTCACCGCCGACGGCACCTACGCGCCGATCCAGCCGCTGATCGCGCCGATCTGGGAGGGCCGCTCGAACCTCGAGCTCTTGGCGATGCTGAACGGCGCGCCGCCCAAGGGCCACGACCTGGTGCGGGCCGAGTTCGCGAAGCGCTTCGGCGAGTCGGGCTGGCGGAAGGCGCTTCACGACGGCGTGGTCGAGGGCTCGGCGGCGGCGGCGGTGAACCCGGGGATCGCCGACGGCGTGATCGCCGCGGTGGCCAAGGTGCCGGCGGAGGCGAAGCCTTTCGCCGCGGGCGAGTTGGAGCTCGACTTCGTCGTCGACAACAAGGTCTTCGACGGGCGCTTTGCCAACAACGGGTGGCTCCAGGAGCTGCCCGAGCCGATGACCAAGCTCACCTGGACCAACGCGCTCCTCGTCTCCCCGGCCACCGCACAGGCGCTGGGGGTGAAGAGCCGCGACGTGGTGGCGGTGAAGGTGGGCGGGCGGCAGGTGGAGGCGCCGGTCTGGGTGCAGCCCGGCACCGCCGATGGCGTGGCGGCGCTCGCCTTGGGCTACGGCCGGACCCGGGCCGGGCGAAACGGCGACCACCGCGGCGTCGACGCCTACCGGCTGCGGCCGGCGGGCGCGGCCTGGGTGCGCGGGGTCTCGATCGCCCCCACCGGCGCCACCACGCTCCTCGCTTGCACGCAGGCCCACCACACCATCGAGGGCCGGCCGCTGGTCCGCGAGGGCAGCCAGGCCGACTACCTGAAGAACCCCGAGTTCGCCAGGGAGATGGTCCACGAGCCGGTGAAGCTCTCGCTCTGGCAGGACCACGAATACACCGGCCAGCAGTGGGGCATGGCCATCGACCTGAACTCCTGCCTCGGCTGCAACGGCTGCATGGTGGCCTGCCAGGCGGAGAACAACGTGCCCATCGTCGGCC
>JAEZJH010000053.1 GCA_023436385.1 Pseudomonadota bacterium | reverse complement strand
GACGTGAAGTGGGTGGCCTCCGACGAGGAGGTGCTGACGCGCTCGCTCCCCGCCGGCATCGACCGGCTCTCCGCGTTGTATCGCCCGTGGCGGGTCCGGGCCGGGGAGCGGGAGATCGCCATGGTCTTCCGGGACCGCGGTCTCTCCGACCTGATTGGCTTCACCTACGCGCGGACCCATCCCAAGGACGCGGTCAACGATCTCTTCGGACACCTCAACCGGATCGCCGACGCCGCCTACCGCCCCGGCGCGGAGCTGCCGCTGGTCTCGATCATCCTCGACGGCGAGAACCCGTGGGAGGGCTATCCGGACTCGGGCCGGCACTTCCTCACCGAGCTGTTCGGGCGGCTGGCGCAGCGGGAGAAGGGGATCCGGCCGGTGACCATCGGCGAGCGGGTGCAGCGGCTCCCGCCGGACGCGCCGAAGATCGAGCGGATCCACGCGGGCTCGTGGATCGAGGCGAGCTACCGGATCTGGATCGGGCACCCGGAGGACGTGGCGGCCTGGACGCTGGTCCACGCGGCGCGGAAGGCGCTCGAGGAGGCGCGGGAGGAGGGGGCCGCGGCCGAGGCGCTGGAGCGGGCCCGGGAGCACGTCCTCGCCGCGGAGGCGTCCGACTGGTACTGGTGGTACGGCGACGACTTCACCACCGACAGCGCCGCGGAGTTCGACGCCCTCTTCCGGAACCACGTGATCGCCGTCTTCCGGGCGCTGGGCAAGAAGCCCCCGGCGGCGGCGTTCATCCCCATCTCCGTCGGCGCCCTGCAGGTCGAGGCGATCGCCGTCGAGCCGCCGGTGGGCTTCTTGCGGCCGAAGATCGACGGCACGGTGGGGAGCTGGATCGAGTGGCAGGGCGCCGGGCACTACCGGCCGGAGCGGGCCCGGGGCGGCTCGATGCACCAGGCCCGGGGCGCCTTCGGCGCGCTGCACTTCGGTTTCGACCTCGAGCACCTCTACCTGCGGCTCGATCCCGCCGGCGGCCCCGAGGAGATCCCGGCGCGGCTGGACGAGCTCTCCGTCTTCCTCCGGGCCGGCGAGCAGGAGACCGAGTTCCGGGTGCCGTTGGCGCCGGGGAAGCTCGTGCCGGTCGACGCGGACGGGACGCCGACGGGGCAGGGCGCCTTCGGGACGATCGTGGAGCTGGCGTTCCCGCTGGCGGCGGCGGGGCTCGCGGGAGGCCAGAAGGTCTCCCTGGCGATCGCCGGGCTCCGGGCCGGCGTCGAGGTGGAGCGCTTGCCCCGCCACGGCTTCCTCGGCCTCGAGGTCCCCGACGAGAACTTCGAACGGTTGCTCTGGAAGGTGTAGAGGGCACGGAGGAGCGGGCGGCGCCGTCGACACGCCGCCGGCCGAAAAGTAGGTTTTCCCTTTCTCGAAGGAGCACCGCTTGCCAGAGCTGCGTAGGGATCCGGTGATCGGCCGCTGGGTGATCGTCGCCCAGGAGCGCGGGAAGCGCCCGAGCGACTTCGCCACCGGCGAGCCGCTCCGGCCCCGGGCCACCTTCTGCCCGTTCTGTCCGGGGAGCGAGTTCGCCACCCCCCACGAGATCCTGTCGCACCGGCCGCCGGGCACCGCCCCCAACCATCCCGGCTGGTCGGTGCGGGTGGTGCCGAACAAGTTCCCGGCGCTGCGGATCGAGGGGCAGCTCGACCGGGCGGGCGAGGGGCTCTACGACAAGATGAACGGCGTCGGCGCCCACGAGGTGATCATCGAGGCGGCGCGGCACGACGCGACCCTCGCCTCGCTCTCGCCCGCCGAGGTGGAGGGCGTGCTCCTCGCCTACCGGGAGCGGATCGTCGACCTGAAGCGGGACGGCCGCCTCCGCTACATCATCATCTTCAAGAACCAGGGCGCGGCGGCCGGCGCCTCCCTCGAACATCCCCACAGCCAGCTGATCGCGCTGCCGATCGTGCCGCGGAACGCCCAGGCCGAGTTGGACGGGGCCCGGGCCCACTACGCCGCCAAGGAGCGGTGTATCTACTGCGACATCCTCCGGGAAGAAAAGCGAGACGGCCGCCGGATCGCCTACGAGAACGAGCGGTTCGTGGTCTTCTGCCCCTACGCGTCGAACCGGGCCTTCGAGACCTGGATCGTTCCCAAGGCCCACGAGTCGAACTTCGAGGACATGCCGCTCGCCTCGCTCCCGCACCTCGCCGACGCGCTCCGCACCACCCTCCGGAAGCTCGACCGGGCCCTCGAGAACCCGCCCTACAACTTCATGCTCCACTCGAACCCGCTCCGGGAGCCGGCCTCGCCGGCGTACCACTGGCACCTGGAGTTGGTCCCCACCCTCGCCGGCGTTGCCGGCTTCGAGTGGGGTACGGGCTTCTTCATCAACCCCACGCCTCCCGAGGAGGCGGCGGAGTTCCTGCGCCAAACCGACGTGTAGCGGAGAGCGGCCGTGAATGTCTTGTTTGCGTCCTCCGAGGTCGCGCCCTGGTCGAAGACCGGCGGGCTGGGGGACGTCGCCGCCGCGCTCCCCCGGGCGCTGGCGCGCCGGGGCCACGAGGTCACGGTGGTGACCCCGCTCTACGGCTGCGTCGATCGCTCCGGCCTCGGGGCCACCGGGGAGACGGCCCTGGGCGCGCCGATCCTGGCGGTGCGTCCGGCGGAGCGGCTCACCGTCGCCTTCCTCGACCACCAGGGCTACTTCGGGAGCCGGGCTGCGCTCTACGGGGAGCACGGAAAGGACTACCCGGACAACGCCGCCCGTTTCCATTTTCTCTGCCGGGCGCTGCCGGAGGTGGCCAGGGCCCTCGGCCGGGAGCCGGTCGACATCCTCCACCTGAACGACTGGCAGACCGGCCTCGCCGCCCTCGAACACGCCCGCCGCCGGGGCGTCGCCCCGGGTCTCACCCGGTGTGTGATGACCATTCACAACCTCGGCTACCAGGGGCTCTTCGAGAAGGAGGTGATCCCGGCGCTGGGGTTGCCCTGGGACGTCTTCACCCCGGACGGCCTCGAGTTCTGGGGCCGGGCCAACTTCCTCAAGGCGGGGATCGCCTTCGCCGATCGAATCACCACCGTCTCCCCCACCTACGCCCGGGAGATCCAGACCTACGAGCAGGGCTTCGGCCTCGACGGCCTGCTCCGGGCCCGCTCCGATCGCCTTCACGGGATCCTCAACGGCGTCGACACCGAGGAGTGGAACCCGGCCACCGATCCCCACCTCGCCGCCCGCTACTCCGCCGACGATCTCGCCGGAAAGGCGGCGTGCCGCGCCGCGCTCTGCCGGGAGCTGGGGATCGACGGGGAGGGGAAGCTGCTCCTCGGGATCGTCTCCCGGATCGCCGGGCAGAAGGGCTTCGACATCCTCCTCGAGGGCCTCGACCGGCTCCTCCAGCGGCCGGTGTCGCTGGCGATCCTCGGCTCCGGCGATCCGGTCCTGGTCCGGGCGCTGGAGGAGGCGCGCGCCCGGTGGCCGGGCCGGATCGGCCTTCGGGTCGGCTTCGACGAGGGGATGGCCCACCGGGTGGAGGCGGGCGCCGACGCCTTCCTGATGCCCTCCCGCTACGAGCCGTGTGGGCTCAACCAGATGTACTCGCTGCGCTACGGCACGGTGCCGATCGTTCGGCGCACCGGCGGCCTCGCCGACACCGTCGAGGAGTCCGAGTACGGCACCGGCTTCCTCATCCCCTCCCACCATGCGGTGGAGCTGCTCGCCGCGGTGGACCGGGCCCATGCCGTCTTCGTCAACCCGGAGGCGTGGCGGGCGCTGCAGCTCCGGGGGATGGCGGAGGACCACTCCTGGAATCGCTCCGCCGCCGCGTACGAGGCCGTCTACCGGCAGGCGCTCTCCACCGGGTAGGCCTTCCGGAGCCTTGCGGGGCTCCGGGCCACGGGTTAGACCCGGGCCCGCATGCGCCTGCTCGGCCCCCTGCTCCTCGTCCTGTCGACGGCCGCCTGTGCCGCGCCGCTCGCCTACCGGGCCGACGCCGGCTCGCCGGTGGTGCGGCGGTTCGACGCGGGCGGCCTCGCCGTCGACGTGGCGGTGACGGTGCGGAGCGGCGAGGCCTCCGCCCGGATCCTGGGGGTCGACTGGGAGGTCCTCGCCGGCGGCCTGCCGATCGGCGTCGGTACCACCGCCGTGGAAGAGGTGGTCCCCGCCGGCGGGGAGACCGTGCTGGCGCTCCCCCTGGTCCTCGAGGCCGGCGCCGATCTGCCCGAGGGCATCCGCCCGGCGATCGCCCGGGGCGGCAGCGTCCCGGTGCTGGTTCGCGGCGCGGTCCGGGTCCGCGACCGAAACGGCGACCTCCTCGCGCTCCCGTTCACCGCCGAGGCCCGGGCCCGCGTCGCTCCGGGCGCCGACCCCGCACGCGTCCTCGACGAGTCCGAACCCGGGCTCCCCTGACCGGTTTCGGTGCGGTCGCGGCCTGCACCCGCCCCACTTCCCCGGCCGGAGCGCGCGGCCGTCGTCCGGAGCGTCCAGCGCGGAAGGGGGGGCCGCGCCGGATCGCCCTCCCGGTCGCACCGGAGTAGGCTGCGGTCTTTCCCGGGGGTTCGCGATGAACCCGCACACCTCCTGGCCCGGGATCGTCCTCGCGGCGGTCCTGGTCTCCTGTGGCGGCACCGACGGCGGCGAGCGGGCGACGCCCCGCCGCCCGATCGGCGAGATCGAGCCGATCCCCGTGGCCACCTCGTGGATGGCCTTCGAGATCCGCTCCGCCGTGCTCAACCAGCGTTGGAACTCGCCGGCGGAGCCGGGCGCGTACTGGCTGTCGCTCCGGGAGCTTCCCGGCGGCTGCGATCGCCCCCGCGCCTGGGATCCGGGGGATCGGTTCGAGGTGGATCTCGTCGGGCTGACCGATGGCTCGTGTCCCGTCGGCGCCACCTGCGAGGTGCATGCGATCCTCGGCCTCGACGGCGTCGCCGCGCCGGAGAGCTACGTGGTCCTGCATCCGGAGAGCGCCACGCTGCGGGTCGACGCCTTCGACGGCCACGAACTGGTCGGGGAACTTCGGATGTCGCTCGTCCGCGATCCCGAGCAGGCGGTCCTGGTCTTGGGGGCAGAGGGCGACCAGCGAATCCTGCTCTGCGCCTCGCTCGACGGCCGGTACCGGCGCTGCCTGGAGGGGCCGAGTTGCTGCAACGAGGGGAAGCCGCTCGACGAGGTGACCGTCCCGGTGCGGGCGTCGTTCTGCCCGGAGGCCACCACCTGGCCGTACGGCCCCGGCGGCCTCGAGGCGGTCGCGGCCTGCGATCCGGTGGCGGGGGCGATCGATTGCGTCGCCGCCTGCGGCGGCCTCGCCGCGCTCTGCCCCTCGTGGGATTGCTGCTCCCGCGTCCTCGGGGTGCCGGGCTGCCCGGAGGACACCGTCGCGGAATGCGAAACCCTGGCGGAGGGCTGCCTCGAGACCTGCCGGAGGACCTCCACGTATCCGGTGTTCGACCTCGTCTACGCGTGTTTCGCGTCGGCCGGGTCGGTCGAGGGCTGGTACGCATGCATGGAAGGGTGCGGAGGTTCGCGATGAGGCGGGTCGTCGCGACGCTCCCGGTGTGGGCGCTGATCGTCGCCTGCGAGGCCGGGGAGGCGGGCCACCAGGCCGCGCCGCCGGAAGGCCTCGAGGTCAACCTCCCCGCGCTCGCCTTCACCGCCCGATCCCAGGTCTGGGCGCTCGACTACAACTTCTCGACGCCCTGGGTTTTCCGGCTCCATCTCGTCAGCGGCGCGGAGGCCTGCAGCGAAACCGCGGAGCTCGGCTCGTCCGGGCTCACCGTCTCCTGGGATTGCTGGGTGCCGGTGGGCGAGGAGTGTCCCGTCCGTGACCCGGACGCCGACCACCAGGAGCCCGGCTGCGGCGCGACGGTGATCGGTTTCCGCGTGGACGCCGGCGGGCGCTACCATCGGACGGAGGCGGTCGCCGGGACCGTTCGGATCGACCAGGCCGGTGACGGTCGCCTCGCCGGCCGGGTCCGGGCGAGCTTTCCCCACGTGCTCGGGTATTCTTCGAGATGCACCGGCTACGGCGGCGACCACGGCCTGGGCACCTGCAGCTGCGTGACGCCGGAGCGGTCCTACACC
>JAEZJH010000277.1 GCA_023436385.1 Pseudomonadota bacterium | reverse complement strand
CCCTTGCCCCGCGGACCCCGCTCGGCCCCGCCGCCCTCGGCCTTCCGCTCCGGGCGCTCGGGCCGCTCGGGACGCTCCGGCCGCTCGGCGCGGGCGGCCCGGGGCTTCCAGCCGATCCCCTCGAGCTCGCGGATCAGCTCGTTGTGCTTCGACTCCAGGGTGGCGAACCGGTCCTTCCACGCCTCGGCCTCGCCCTTGGCGACGAGGTAGACGCGGTTGTTCGCCTCCGCCCGGGTCCGCCAGCGCTTCAGCTCCGCGAGCGCCTCCTCGGCCTGCTTGCGCGACTCCAGGGCCCGCTTCTCCGCGCTGGCGGCCACCGCCTTCGCCTCGGCGGCCTCGGCCTCGAGCTTCGCCATCCGCTCGCCGCCGGCCTCCCGGATCATCTCCGGCGTGGGCGGAAGCTGGATGGTCCGGGGAGGAGGCGGCGGCGCCGGAGCGACGACCACCTTCTCCTCCGGCTCAGGCCGGGGCGCCGGCCGGCGAGCCTGCACCGTCTTCTCCTCGCGGAGCCGGTGCAGCTCCTCGGCGAGCCGCTGCGCCTCCTCGCGGGCGGCGGCGACCTGGGCCTCGCCCGACCGGACCTCGTGGGTCCGGGCGTTGGCCAGCTCCCGGGCCCGGCGGGCCTCTTCCTGCGCCTCGTGGAGCCGCTGCTTCGCGTCGCGAAGCTTCTCCCGCGCCTCGCGGAGCTCCTCGGCCCGACCCTTCTTCTCCTCGCCCTTCTTCTCGGCCTCCCGGCGCGCGCTGGCCGCCTCCGACTTGGCGTCCGCGGCCCGCCGTTCGGCCTCGGCAAGCGCCTGGTCGGCGCGGTTCTTGGCGACCCAGAGGACCACGGCCGCCACGAGGAGCACGGCCGCGACGATGGCGATGACGATGACGATGGGCTCCATCGATTCCTGTTCGTTCGGGTTCGGGCGGGTCTAGCGACCCGCGTGCGTGATCTCGTAAATCTCGGCGGCGCCGAGGACGGCCCGGTCCGGCGAGCCGGAGATGCCGCCGGTGATCAGGATCTGGTCGGCCGAGAGCGTCGTGCAGGCGCCCCAGGCCCGGGCATCGATCAGCTTGCTCGAGGCCGCGGTCGACCCGCCGATCAGCGCGGAGTCGAACTCCCCGTCCTCGACGCACTTGCTGCCGGCGAAGCAGGCCGTGGCGGCGGAGCTGCACCGGTGGTCGGGGTTCTCGACATTCCCGGCGCAGTAACCGTCGACGCAGACGCCCTTCGTACCGCAGCCCGCGTCGGACGTGCAGGCGAGGCGGCACTTGCCGCTCACGCACTTCGTGGGAGAGCTGCACTGGGTGTCCGAGTCGCAGGTGATCGGCTCGTTCTTCGCATCGAACGGCCCCGGCAGGCAGACGCTCTTGTCGACCCAGGTCAGCACCTCGACCGACGAGTTGTTGATCACCACCTGGCCGACCGGGTTCAGGCCGCCGGCGACGAGGAACCGGTTCTCGTCGATCTTGGCCGTGCAGGCGAAGGAGCGGTCGATTGTCAGCGGATAGGTGTTATCGAGCGCCTGCTTGCCGGCCGCGCCGGAATCGAGCGGGAGCACCACGCCCTTCCAGCCTCTGCCCTCCGGGCCCGCGGCAAAATTGGGGACTCTGGCCAGCAGATCGAGGCTCCCGAGGAACGCGTCCTTCGCCACCGGCACAATGCCGCCGATCACCACCAGCCGCCGCGCGTGAATGGTGAGGGAGGGGCCGATCACGCCGTCGTTGCCGAGGTCGCCCAGGGGCACGCCCTCGGTCTGCTGATCGCGGTTGCCGTAGCTGATCCGGAGGACCTTCGGCGGAAGACCCAGCGTGGCATCGAGACCGCCGGCGATGAAGAGCTCCTTGTTGAGGGCGACGGCGCCGTGGAACGCGCGGGGGACGCTCACCTTGCCGACCTGGGTGTTGATCGAGTTCTTCTCGAGCAACTCGGTCGGCCCGACCACCGGCGGCAGCTCGCCCTCGTTGGCCGGATTTCCCAGCCCGCCGACGATGAAAACGGTGCCGTCGAGGAGGGTGGCCGTGTGGTGCCGGCGGGGCTGCTGCAGCTTGATCGCCGTCCACTCCCCGGTGGCCGGCTCGAAGGCCAGGATCTCGCCCCGGGAGAGCGGAGTCCCGGCCTCGTCCCGGTACTCGCCGCCGATCACCAGGAGGCGCTCGCCCTTGTTGGTGGCCTGCACCAACGCCGGGGCGAAGGCCCGGGCGCAGGACTCGTCGCCGTTCGGGCCGCAGATGGACGGGAGCGCGCCCAGCGACTGGAACCCGCCGGTGGCCGGGTCGTACATCTCCACGGTGTCCAGATAGGTGAACTTCGGGCCCTCGGCCTCCTGGTTGACCACGAAGCCGCCGACCACCAGCACCCGGCCGTTGGCGAAGGCCGCGGCCGAGTGGCCCGCCCGCGCGGTCGACAGGGTGGTGCACTCGTTGGCGCCGGTGGCGGTCGGGTGCGTCTGGTTCAGGCCGACCATCGGCACCACGACCTCGCGGTCCTGGTCGGCGACCACCTCGAACTTCTCGGACCGGCCGATCGCCCAGAGGGCGCCCGCGCCGTTGATGGCCCGGACGGTCGCCACCCGGTCCTTGCCGGCGGGGATCTCTCCCAGGTCGAGGCCACCGTCTTCCTTTTTGCCGGCGCCGACGACGTCCTCCATCCCCGGACCGGAGACGGTGACCTCGAGGTTCAGCGCGTTTTCCAACACGTCGTTACCGAGGCAGTCCTGGTGCTCGAGCCTCAACGTGAAGGTGCCGCTCTCCGTCGATCCGCAGGCTGCAAGGAGCAGCGAGGCGGCCGCGACGGCCGCGAGGAAAAGCTTGCGCGTCATGTTCCCGACCATCCCGATCGCCGCCGGCCCAGCCGGCGGGGCGTTGGCGCCCGAGGGCGCGACTACCAGCGAACCGAGCCCTTGGCGCCGGTCGGATCGTCGCCGCCGCCGGCGAGCACGCCGACCGTCGCGACGCCACCGGCCACGGCGGCCGCACCCGCCCAGAACCACCACTTCGAGAGGAGCCCGCTCTCCGGCTTCTGCCCCAGGCCGGCGTTCGGGTCGATCACCACCTCGTCCTCGATCGAGCTGCCGCCCAGGTACTTGTAGTTGTTCTTGGGCTCTTCCTTGTCGGCGACCTTGACCTCCTCGCCGACCGGCTCCTCGAAGTCGAGCTTGAAGTCGTCTTCCGCGGGAGCGGGCTCCGCCTTGAAGTCCTCGGCGGGCGCCTTCTCCCGGAAGACCAGACCGCTCTCGTCGACCGTGGTGGCCGGGGGCGGGGCGACCGGGCCCTTGGGAGCGGGCTCCGCGACAGCGGCCACCACGGGCTCCTCGAAGACCGGGGCCTCCTCGAAGTCGGTCGCGTCGGCGAGCGGCTCGGGGCTGGCGCCCACCGGCTTCCGGCCCGGGGTCACCACCGGCCGGCGGCCGCCCTTACCGTTGTCGCCCTTGGCCGGGGTCACCGGCGTCGGCTCGATGGCGCCGGGCTTCGGCTCCTTGGCGCCGGGGACCGGCGGGGTGAAGTCGACCTCGTTCACCAACTCCTCGCCGGCCTTGGCGTCGGCAGCGAGCGGCCGGGGCACCGAAACCGGACCGGCGAAGGCCGGGACCTTGGCGGCCACCTCGTTGGCCAGCTTGTTGATCTCGATGGTCGCGCCGAGCATCTCGCGGTCGAGGGTGACCCGGGAGAGCTCGATCAGCGCGTCGTTCTTCGCCGCGTAGACGAAGGAGACGATGCCCATGTTGGCGCCCTGGGCGAACGCGCCGCCGATGATCACGTACGGCGCCTTGGCGGAGGCGGCCACCGCCTTCAGCTGCTTCAGCGTGTCCTTGCCGAGGGCGTTCTTCGAGAGGTGGGTCACCAGGCCGGTGATCAGCCCCTCCTTGACGGCGGAGCTGTCCGGCGAGATCCGGGCCATCGCGTTGGCCTTGACCTCGATCTTCTGGACGTAGAAGGCGCCGCCCGGCGGCTTGATCCGGACGTAGTGGGTGCCGGGGATCAGGCCCTTGGCCAGGGCGGGCGAGGTCGAGGACTCGCGGTCATCGATCCAGACGCCGGCGCCCGGGGGCGTGGTGTCGACCCGGAGGCTGCCCATCGGCGCGGTGAAGAGCGCCTTGCGGACCTTCTCCACGTCGGCGATGAACACCGGCGCGAAGTCCTCGCCGGCCTCGAGCACCAGGGTGGGCTTGAGGCGGATCGCGGTGGGGATCGCCTCCTTCAGTGCCGCATCCTCCTTGCCCATCCGGTAGAGGGCCACCGCGCGCTTCACGTGGGCCTCGACCAGCGGGTCCACGTTCATCAGCGCCTCGGGGTTCCCCTCCATCGCGGCGATCGCCCGTTCGAAGGCGTCGAGGGCCGGCTTCACCTTCAGCCGCTTGAGGAGGCCGTTGCCCCGCTCGAGATCGGCCTTGGCGGCCTCGACGGCGGCGTTCTGCTCGTCGGTGGCTTCCCGGGAGGGACCGGCGGCAGCCGGCGCGGCCGCGGCCTCGCCCGGCAACGCCAGCACCTCGGCGCCCACCGTGCCCAGCTCGCCGACCAGCGTCTCGGCGATCCGCTCACCGGTGGCCCGGGGGATGGAGTCGTACAGCGGCGCGTACGGGACGACGACGACCTGGACCTTCTCGGCGGCGCCGGCGAAGAGCGGCGTCGCGATCAGCGCCCCGAAGACCAGGGCTGCCGTTCGGCTGGAAATCACCTGAGACTCCTTCCACCGGTCACCCGGCGGGTCCGTGCTCCGTCACCACTCCGGTGTCGGCGTCCGCGAATGACCGGTCCTTCCGCAGACTTGGGCGGGGGAGTGTAGAACCCGGTCGCGCGTCGAGTCAACGAAGAGGGTCGGGAATCGCCACGCCCGCCCGAATACGCCCGAGCCCGAACCGAGCGACCCGGCGCTCCTTTCTTTGCACGGGCATCCCCGGCGGTGCTATCGGGTTCCCCCCGTGGCGATGCGCCTCTCAATTTCCACCCGGATCTTCCTCGGTTTCGCGGCGGTGCTCGCCGTCTTCGGCCTGGTCTCGACCTTCGCCGTCTGGCGGATGCACCGCATCGGGCAGGAGATCCGCCTGGTCTCCGACGGCTACCTCCCGCTGACCAAGGTCGCCGCCCAGCTCGAGACCTTTCACAAGAACCGGCAGCGCGACACCGACCGGCTCCTCGACGAGGCCGATCCCCGCACCCAGCGGATCCTGATCAAGCTCGCCCGCCTCTATTTCCCCCGGATCGTCCGGGAGAAGCTGGGCCAGGGCCAGAACCTGGTGGCCGCCGCCCGGGGCCTGGGGGCCGCCGACGAGGCGGCGTTCCTCGACGGGATCGACGCCCGGCTCACGGAGATCGGCGCCTCCTACGACGAGTACGACGCCATCGCCGAGGCCCTCTTCGCGCAGATCGAGGCCGGTGAGCTGCCGCCGCCGAACGCCGCCGGCGGCGCGCTGGCCGCCGTCACCGCCCCGCCGCCCTCGCCGGTGGCGGAGCGGGGCAAGGAACTGAAGCGGATCGAGCGCCGGATCGACCGGGAGCTCCGGCTCCTCGGCCACGCCCTCGATGTCCGGGTCCGGGAGCGGGTGTGGGAGGCCCAGCGCCTGGAACGGAACTCGTCCTGGGGAATCATCGGTTTCGCCCTGGGGGCGATCCTCCTGGGGCTCGCCGCCACGCTGATGTCCCAGCGGCTCCTCGCGCCGGTCCGCACCCTCACCGAGGCGGCGGTCCGGATCGGCCGGGGCGACTACGCGGCGGAGGTGCCGACCGACGCCGGCAACGAGGTGGGCGTGCTCGCCCGGGAGTTCAACCACATGGCCGCCTCCCTGGCAGCCCGGGAACGGGAGCTGGGGGAGAAGCAGGCGGCGCTGGTCCGTGCCGAGCGGCTCGCCGCCATCGGCAGCGTCACCGCCCAGATCACCCACGAGATCCGGAACCCCCTCTCCTCGATCGGCCTTAACGCCGAGCTGCTCGCCGAGGAGATCCCCGCGGACGACGAGCGGGGCGCCGAGGCCCGGCGGCTCCTCGGCTCGATCGCCCGGGAGGTCGACCGGCTGGCGGAGATCACGGAGGAGTACCTCCGGTTCGCCCGGCTGCCGGCCCCGGAGCGGGCGCCGGAGGACGTCGCCGCGCTGGTCGACGACCTGGTCGCCTTCGTGCGGCCCGAGCTGGCGGCGGCGGGGATCGAGGTGCGGCTCGCCGTCGAGCCCGGCCTCGTCGCGTCCGTCGACGAGGGGCAGCTCCGCCAGGCCCTCCTCAACCTGGTGCGGAACGCCCGGGAGGCGATGGGCGGCGCCGGGATCCTCACCCTCTCCGCCCGGCGCGCCGGGGACGGCGTGGAGCTGGTGGTCGCCGACACCGGCCCGGGAATCGCCCGCGCCGAGCTGGCCCGGATCTTCGATCCCTTCTTCACCACCAAGAAGCGCGGCACCGGGCTGGGTCTCACCTTGACCCAGCAGATCGTCGCGGCGCACGGGGGGACGATCGAGCTGTCGAGCGCCCCCGGCGCCGGGACCACCTTCACCGTGCGGCTCCCCGGAGTGCAGACGACTTGAACGCCCTCGCCCACCACCGCGACGTGCTCCCCAACGGCCTCCGGGTCGTCACCGTCGAGGTCCCCCACCTCCACACCGCGCTGCTCGCCGTCTACGTCCGCTCCGGGAGCCGGCACGAGGCCCCGGAGAAGATGGGGGTCTCGCATTTCCTCGAACACATGTTCTTCCGCGGGTCGGAGCGGTTCCCGAACACGGTGCGGATGAACGCGCTGGTGGAGAGCGCCGGCGGGAACCTGAACGGCGTCACCTCCCGGGACCACGGCTACTACTACACGCCGCTCCACCCGGCGGAGGTCGACGTCGGTTTCGAGGTGATCGGCGACATGCTCGCCCGCCCCCTGCTGGTGGAGGTGGAGACGGAGCGGCAGATCATCCTCGAGGAGATGAACGACGAGGTGGACGAGGACGGCCGGGACATCGACCTCGACAACCTCTCGAAGCTGGCGCTGTTCGGCGGCCACCCCCTGGCCCACAAGGTGGCGGGGACGCCGCGGCCGGTGCGGAAGATGGCCCACGAGGATCTCGTCGCCCACCACCGGCGGATGTACTGCGCCCGGAACCTGGTGCTCTGCTGCGCCGGCCGGGTGACCCGGGAGCAGGTGCTGGCGCTGGCGGAGCGGCACTTCGGCGGGCTCCCCGAGGGCACGCCGACCTTCGAGGAGGCGCCGCCGCCCCCGCCTCCCGGGCCCACGGTCCACCTCCACGACCACGAGGATTCGCCGCAGACCGAGCTCCGCCTCAACTTCCCCGCGCCGCCCGAGCACCACCCCGACTTCCCGGCGCTGCTCCTCACCCGGCGGATCCTCGACGACGGCCTCTCCTCGCGGCTTCCGTTCGAGGTGGTGGAGAAGCGGGGCCTCGCCTACGAGCTGCACGCGGGGATCGACACCTTCTCCGACCTCTCGCTCTTCGAGGTGGAGGCCGCCACCGCCCACGCCAAGGTGCCGAAGGTGATCGAGACGATCGCCGCCGTGCTCGGCGAGTTCTGCGAGCAGGGCCCCACCGACGAGGAGCTGGCCCGGGCGAAACGCCGCCACCGGATGTTCCTGGAGTTCTCCCTGGACAGCTGCGCGGAGCTCGCCGGCTGGTTCGGCGGCACGGAGCTGTGGCGGCCGGCGGAGACCTTCGCGGAGCGGATCGCGCGAATCGAGGCGGTGACCGCGGCGGACCTGCGCCGGGTGGCGTCGAAGGTGCTGGCCCGGAAGAACCTGCACCTGGTCCTGGTGGGCCGGGGCGGAACCAGGGCCGAGGCAAAGTTGCGGCGGCAGTGCAGCGAGCTGCCCCTGCCCCTGTAGACGGGGCGTCCGCGACGAAACGTCCTTCCCGGGACCCGGGGCCGCGAGCGACCGGCCGGGCACGCGCCCGCCCGGCCGCCAGCCTCCGCTCGCGGGGAGGTCCGGAACACCCTGGCCTGTTAGAGTCGACGGCAATGCACGCGTTCGTTTACCGGCTGGTGGAGCGCCTCACCCACGACGGGCCCAAGCTCTCGCGGAACCGGCACTTCCACACCTTCGCCAGCCCCGAGGGCCGTCGCGCCCTCCGCATCGCCCGGCAGCTCCGCTCCGTGGCCCGGGACATCGCCGCGGCCGCGCCCCGGCGCCCCGTCCTCGACCGTGGCGTCGGCCGCGTGCGGCTGGAGATCCCCGTCACCGATGGCGTCCGCGTCGCCTTCCTGGAACCCGAAGCCTGGGAGATCCTCCGGCGCATGCCCGCGGTCCGCGGCGCCCTGGACGAGCCCGAGGCCTGACGGGACCTCCGAAATACCGCCGTGCCCGTGGACCGGACGCGATGGCCCGAGCGCTCCCTCGTTCGACAGTCTGGTAGACTTCCGGCCCCGATCGGTCCCGAGAAACGGGAAAGGAGTGCGCGTGCACCCGACCGCCGACGGGGTCTCGCTGCGCGAGGTGGGGGCCTCCGAAGCTCGAGGCGTAGGGGGGCCGAGCGCCGTGCCGACGGGGAGGCGCCCCCGGCTCCGTCGGCCGGCCAAGCGGGGCCTCGACCCTGCCCCGTCCGGTTCCGCGCCGGAGGCCGCGTCCGGTTCGCCGCCGGGATACAACGCCTGCTGCTCCCGGAGGTCCCGCGTGCGTCGCTCCCTGGCCGTCCTCTCCCTCCTCGTCGCCGCCGGCTGTGCCGGCGCCCGCACCCGGCCGGGCGCGGTGGAGGGCGTCTCCCTCGAGCTGGTGGCGTCGAGCCCGCGACAGTGGACCGGCGTGGCGTCGACGCCCGACGGGCGCATCTTCGTCAGCTTCCCGCGCTGGTCGGACTACGTGCCGATCTCCGTGGCGGAGCTGCGGGACGGCCAGCTCGTCCCCTGGCCGGACGAGGCCTGGAACTCGTGGAAGCCGGGTGACGACGCGAGCCGCGCCTTCGTGGCGGTGCAGAGCGTGGTCGCCGACGACGAGGGCAAGCTCTGGGTGGTGGACACCGCCAACCCGCAGTTCCGAGGGGTGGTGGAGCCCGGGCCCCGGCTGTTCCGGTTCGATCCGGGTAGCGGCGCGCTCCTCGCCGAGTATCGGTTTCCCGCGTCGGTGGTGCCGAAGCACGGCTACACCAACGACGTCCGGGTGGACCTCGAGCGCGGCTTCGCCTTCCTCACCGACTCCGGGGACGGCGGGCTGATCGTCCTCGACCTCGACGACGGTGGCTCGCGGAAGGTCCTCCGGGACCATCCGTCGACCCGGGCCGAGGACCTGGTGTTGAAGATCGAGGGAAACCGCCGCGAGCAACCGGTGCATGCGGACGGCATCGCCCTCTCGCCGGATCGGCGCTGGGTGTATTACGCCGCGCTCACCGGCCGCACGCTGTATCGGATTCCCGCCCGGGCGCTCTCCGATCCCAAGCTCACCGACGGGGAGCTGAAGCAGCTCGTGGAGCGAGTGCGGGAGATCGAGGCCACCGACGGGATCGCCTTCGATCGCCAGGGCCATCTGTATCTGGGCGGCCTCGAGGAGCTGGCGGTGTATCGGCTCACGCCCGGGGGCCGGTACGAGCGCTTGGTTCGGGACGACCGCCTGGCGTGGCCGGACAGCTTCGCGGTGGAGTCCTCCGGCGACGTGCTGGTCACCACCTCGCAGATCCACCGGCCGCCCGCGGAGCGCGGCGCCTACCTGCTCCTGCGGATCCGGCCGCCGGGACCTCGCGAGCCGTAGCGGTCAGAATTCCCCCGGCCACTCGCCGGCGAAGGCCTGGACCGCGGGGCCCCGCATGTAGACGCGGGAGAGGCCGGGCAACACGGTGATCCCCAG
>JAEZJH010000274.1 GCA_023436385.1 Pseudomonadota bacterium | reverse complement strand
CCTCCGGGTCGCGTCGGAGCTCCACCTGGTCTCGGCGCTGGTCGACGGCCTCCGGGAGTTCCGCGCCGCTGCACCCACCGGCACCGCCGCGGTGATCGCCCGTACGCCGGGCGCCGCCGCCAGCCTGGCCCGCCTCCTCTCCCGCGGCCTCGACGTCCGCCTGGTCCGCGAGGGCGCCTTCGACTTCGCCCCCGGCATCCAGGTCACCCACGTCCAGGAGGTCAAGGGGCTCGAGTTCGACCTGGTGGTCGTCCCCGACGCCACCGCCTCCGTCTATCCGGACGCTCCCGCCGCCCGCCGCGCCCTCTACGTCGCCCTCACCCGGGCCACGAGGAAGCTGGTCCTCGCCGCGGTCGCCGCCCCCACGCCCCTGGTCGGCCCGTAGGAACCTAGTCGGCCCGGCGAGTCGTCGGGCACCGGCTTCGTGGTCGGGCGCCGGGTCCCGGAAGCAATCGGCCCTGCCTCGGTTCGCCAGTGGGTTGGAAGTCGCCGCCGGTGCACGCAGCTTCTCGGCCGGGAGGTACGTGCATGGCCTTGGACATCTTGAAAGAGAAGGGCGTCGCCCTCGAGAAGCAGCGGTTCAACTGGCGCGAGCTCTCCGGCCCGCCCTACAGCAAGCTCGACGACGACGCCTTCACCCGCGTCCGCGTGATCCTGATGAACGGCATCGAGTCGGAGGCGCTCCGCTTCTCGCATGCGTGCGCCCGGATGAACGACGGCGGGCTCCGCGAGCCGCTCGCCCGGGTGCGCCGGGTGGAGCAGCACCAGCAGACGCTGGTCAACTGGATGAACCCGCCCGACCAGTCGCCGCTCGAGACCACCATCGGCTTCGAGCAGGTGGCCATCGAGGTCACCGCCCACGTCGCCGCCACCGAACCCGATCCCTACATGGCGCAGGTGTATCGCTTCGGGCTCCTCGAGGACTTCGATCACCTGTATCGCTATTCGGCGCTGGCCGATCGGGTGGAGGGCAAGGACCCGAACAACCTGCTCCAGGGCTACACCGACATCCGGCCCGGCCGCCCCACCGCCGAGGAGCACCGCGATCCGGCCGACGACCTGCGCCGCTGGTACGACAAGCGGAAGGCCTCGCCGCTCACCAAGCTGAACGCCACCACGATCATGGCGGCCGAGCACCAGACCCACGACTACTACATGAACATCGGCCCCACCTTCACCGACCCGGTGGCGCGGGCGCTCTACGCGGAGATCGCCTCGGTGGAGGAGCAGCACGTCACCCAGTACGAGTCGATCATCGACCCCACGGAGAGCTGGCTCGAGAAGTGGGTCCTCCACGAGGCCACGGAGGTGTGGAACTACTGGAGCTGCCTGCAGACGGAGAGCAACGCCCGCTGCCGGGAGATCTGGGAGCGGTTCCTCGCCTACGAGCTCGGCCACCTGCAGTACGCGATGGGGATCTTCCAGCGGGTGGAGAAGCGGGACCCGGCCGAGATCCTCCCGGCCAGCCTCCCGGACCCGATCGCCTTCGAGAGCCACCGGGCCTTCGTGAAGCAGGTCCTGGACACCGAGGTGGATCTCCGGGCCAACGGCCCCGATTTCGTCGCCGCCGAGCAGGAGCCCGCGCGCTCGATGCAGCTGCGGCGCGACCTCAACTCCAAGGGCTCGCCGAGCGAGATCATCGCCGAGGGCTACCGCTGGCGCCCCGGCACCGAGCTGGTCGACCGGATGCCGATGGCGTCCACCGGCTACGAAGGGAGGCTCCAGTGACCACCAAGCCCATCGATATCGGACCCAACCGCACCGGCACCGCCGTCTCGCCGAGGCGGACCAAGGAGGCGGAGGAGAACGCCCGGGAGGGCGTTCCCGGCGAGTCGTTCGACACCGGGGCCCACCACCGCTCCGCCGTGGCCGTCGCCCGGGACTCGCAGCCGCTGGGCACGCTGCCGCCGCCCGCCTCGGTGAAGGGCCTGGCGAAGACGATGCTGGAGAAGCTGAAGGGGAACCAGCCGACGGTGTTCCTCGACGCGCTGGGCGAACGGACCGCCTTCGAGCGGACTGGGGTGCGGCTCTACGAGGCGCTCTTGTGCCGGTACGACGCCGCGCACGTCCACGCCGGCGGTCCGCCCCGGGCCGAGCTGGAGCGGATCCGCGACGAGGAGCTGGCCCACTTCCAGCTTTGCTGCGACGCGATGAAGCAGCTGGGCGGCGATCCCACCGCGATCACCCCCTCCGCCGATGCGGCCGGCGTGGCCGCCTCCGGGCTGGTCGCCGTGCTCAACGACCCGCGGGCCACGCTCACCGAGGGCCTGAAGGCGATCCTGATGGCGGAGTTGGCCGACAACGACGGCTGGGCGATGCTCTCCCGGATGGCCGACGACCTCGGCCAGGACGAGCTGGCGGAGAAGTTCCGGGGCGCCCTGGCGGAGGAGCAGGAACACCTCTCGTCGGTGCGCGCCTGGCTCCAGTCGACCGTCGAGGGGCAGCTCGGGATCGCGCCCTCCGCCGGCGCCCGCCCGGAGGCCCCGCAGCCGGGCGCCTGAGTCACGACCGGATCGGCCCCGAGCCCGGGGCCGGTCCCTTCCGCCACGGGCGACGGAGGCCAGCGTCAAGGCGTGGGCGCGCCGCCGCCGAGACGCCGGTCGATCCGCTCCGCGAGCTGCTCCGCCGAGAGCGCCCCCGGGACCAACTGGTCGCCGATCAGGAAGGTGGGCGTGCTCTGGACGTTCAGCCGGAGGCCGTCCTCCACGTCCGCCCGCACCGCCGCCCGAGCCCGCTCCGAGGCCCGGCACTGGCTCCACTCCCGGGTGTCGAGGCCCACCGCCGCCGCCGCCGCCCGGAGCTTCGGCTCCTCCGCCCCCTGCCGGAAGACCTCGGCGTGGAACTCCCAGAACTTCCCCTGCTCGCCTGCGCAGACCGCCGCCTCCGCCGCGTCGCAGGCGCGCTGGTGACCGCCCTGTGGCGTGCCGCGGTTGCAGGCCGGATCGAGGGGGAAGTGCTTGAAGACGAAGCGAACCCGGTCGCGGTGGGTCTCCCGGACCCGGTCGAGGCTCAGCGCCGCGTTCCGGCAGTAGGGGCACTCGAAGTCGCTGAAGATCGCCACGGTGAGCGGAGCGCCCTCCGGGCCGTCGGTCTGCCCGGGGATGGCGGAGATCGTCCCCGCCGCCCCGACGGTCACCGAGGGGAGCTCCACCTCCCCGGCCCGACGCTCTGCCACCAGGAGGGCGATCCCGGCGGCGACCCAGGCCACCGCCGCGGCCTTGGCCCACGCCGGCGCCCGGCGCACCAGGGTGTCGAGGTCCTTCATCGGCCGGAAGTCCCGCCACCGGGTCCCCGGGGCCCCCAGGCCGACCAGGAAGATCCCCAGGTTCACGGCGTAGAGCCCCACGCAGAAGAGGCAGACCGCCCGGATCACGAAGGCGGAGATGAAGGCGAGATAGACGGAGTAGAGCACCGAGGCGAGGCCGAGCCACCGCCCGTAGGCGAGCGCCCGGGACCGCGAGGCCGCGCCGGCGAGCTCCCGGAGCGCAAGGACCAGGAGCAGGAGGTAGAGCGAGAAGCCGAGCCAGGCGATGGGGACGCCGAACAGCGTCGCGAACCGGGAGGCGTTGACCGCGTCGCAGTTCAGCGTGCCGCCGAAGTTGCAGGCGCTCCGGGCCGCCGGGTCGAGGAGGAGGGCGAGGTGGATCCAGCTGAGCCACGCGGCGAGCGCCGTCCCCGCCACCGACAGGCCCACCAGCCAGTGGAGCCGGGCCCGGGAGGCCGGCGCCTTGGGGCCCCCTCGCTCCGCCTTTGCGCGCGCCTGCTTCGCCATCGTACCCCCTGCCGGCCACCGAAGGCCGTCGGGCCCAGCGGGACCGCGGCCCCGAGGCTCACCCCGAATACACGAAGGGCGACCTCGCGGTCGCCCTCCGGGTGCCCTCCATCGGGC
>JAEZJH010000273.1 GCA_023436385.1 Pseudomonadota bacterium | reverse complement strand
CACAGCGCGTCGATCGCCCCCCGGTCGCCGCAGCCGGAGAGCCGGCCGCGCCAGTGGGTGATCTGCGCCTGCTCCTCCGGCGTCGGCTGCCGGCCGGCGGCGCGCTGCTGCTGCTGCTGCCGGCGCTGCTCGTGGCGCTGGGGCTCGGGCGTGGCGTCCTCGTCGAGCCCGCCCTCGTAGGCGTGGCGCCCGACGCCGAAGAAGGCGGCGGCCTTCTTGAAGGCGTTGGTGAACGCGCCCTTCCGCGCGTCGGGCTCGGCGAGGGCGACGTGCCCGCCGTCTCCCCACGCCTGGGCCCAGGGGATCCAGGCCCCGCCGGAGAACTCCCCGAGCTCGAGGACCAGGGTGCAGGTGACCTCGAACCGGGTCCGGTCCCGCGCGGGGAGTTCGCGGACCTGGAAGTCCCGGCTGGTGATCCGCCAGCCGCCCGGCCCGAGGGTCTCGTTCAGCCGGTTGGCCACGAACTGGTAGCGGTAGCCGGCCGTGTCGTAGCCCTTCTTCGTGTCCTGCCCAGAGGTCCGGGCCACCGCCTCGTCGGGCAGCGGCGCGGCGAGGGCGGCGTAGAGCTTCTGGCGCTGCTCGAGGGCGAGGTTCACCGTGCCTCCTGGGTGATCGCGATCTGGTTCGGGTATCCGCGGTCCATCTGCAGGACCTGGCGGCAGAGCTTGCCGGCGGCCCAGACCAGCACCGCGCGCTCGTCGCGGGAGTCGGGCTCGGGGGTGTTGGCCAGGGCGGCGCGGTAGACCTCGGCGGAGATCCCGCTCAGCTCGTGGACGGTGACGCCCATCGAGCGCTCCCACACCTCGAGGCCGGGCCCGGTGGCGGTGGCGCCCATCGCTAGTCCTCCACCACCGACGCCGAGGCGTGGCTCTTCGCCTTGGCGGCGCGCTTCTGCTTCGGGGTCGGCTTCGGCTTCGGGGCGAGCTCCTCCTCGAGCCGGGCGAGGTTGACGTCGTAGATGGAGGCGATCGCCTCGAACTCCAGCTCCGACTCGATGTGCCCCAGGAGCACCTCGCAGACGACGCCGCGGAGGGTCGCGCCGGGCAGCTTGGCCAGGAGGTCCCGGAGCTTCTTCGGCGAGGCGTCGCCCCAGCTCTCGCTGTCGGCGGCGAGTTCGCGGCGGTGCAGCGCCTCGAGGAGCGCCTCGTCCCCGCTCCACTCGCCGGCGATCGCCAGGGCGAGGGCCCACCAGAGGCGGGCGCTCTCCGGCCTGGTCTCCATGGCCTCGAGGATCCGGTGCTCGGCCTCCTCGCGGACCTTGGCCTTCAGCTCGCGGCGGGCCTGCTCCTCCTCGCCCTTGCGGCGATCGGCCTCGAGCTCCGCCCGGTCCTTCGGGGAGAGCTTGGCCTCGCGGGCCTTGCCCAGGAGATCCTGGACCTCGTCGCGGCGGGCCAGCGTCCGGATCCGGCCCTCGCCGTCGCGCACCAGGATGGCGAGCTCGTCGGCCCGGTCGCCGAGCTGCCCGCGGAGGTTCATGCCGGGCTCGGCGCCCTCGTACCAAGGCGCGTCGAGGTCGCAGAAGTGGTACGTCGGGAGGATCCCTCCGACCGGGAAAGCCTCCTTCACCTCCTCGCCCTGGAGGACGCGGCGGCCGGCCTTCTTCGCCTCCTTGACCCGACGATCCCACTCCAGGTCGACCTTCTTCGCGAAGCAGGGCGGGTCAGTGCAGACGTCATCGCTGGAGATATCGTCGAAGAGCTCCCGCTGGTTCCCCGTCCGCTTCGGGCACTTCGTGCAGGCGCCGGCCTTCTTGCACAGGGCGGCGTCGGCGACGTTGAACGGGGCCTTGTCGAGACGGCGCGCGAAGCGGGCCTCGATCTGGTACCTGGCGTGGGCGATGGAGATCGGCTCGTCGCCGGCGTCGACCACCAGGTCTTCCGCCGCGGCATCCCGGAGCGTGGCATCCGGGACCCGGGCGATGAGCAGGGCCACCCCCAGGAGCAGCCGGCCCTCGGCGAGGGCCTCGCGGGCGACGGAGGGAAGGCCGCAGAGCTGCAGGCGCTGGTAGATGTGCTTGTGAGACCGGCCCAGGCGTGTGGCGATCTCCTCCACCTCGAGGCCGAACTCCTCCCGGAGTCGGAGGAGGCCGTCGGCCTCCTCCACCGGGCTCACGTCCTCGCGGTCCCGGTTCTCCAGGAGCTGGGCCTCGAGGACTTCCCGGTCGCCCATCTCCCGGACCATCGCCGGGATGGTCTTCAGGCCGGCGCGGCGCGCGGCCTCGAGGCGCCGGTGGCCGAAGACGAGCTCGTACCCGCCATCCTCGGTCGGCCGGGCAAGGACGGGCTGCAACACCCCGTGCTCCCGGACCGACTCCGCCAGCTCGGCGAGGGCGGCCTCGTCCATCGTCCGCCGCGGGTTCGTCGGGCTCGGGGCGATCGCCTCGAGCGCCAGTTCCTTGATCGCTGCCTGGGCCATCGTCTCGTCCATCGCGTCGCCGCGCCGGGCCCTGCATCGCCAGGGGGGGTTGGCGCGCCGGGCCCATCCCGGGGGCCCGACGCGGCGCCGCATTCCGTGGGGCCCGAGGGCCCGAGTCCTTGCCCGTCTCCGGGCACACCTCTCCCGTCGCGGTCGCCAGCCGGGCGCCGCCGGGTGAATCGCGCTACGCAGCCAGGGGGCGGCGCCCGAGAATCCGCGCCGCTCGCGTCGACATCGCCGCCTGCAGGGCGGCTTGGGACAGTGTCTCGCCCGCGCCGCAGCGCAGGCAGTGGCGGACCAGCAACCCGCCGCGCTCTTCCTCGCTCATCCGGGCGCCGCAGCCGCACTGCTCCGGCAGGTCAGCCGCCCGGGCCATCGCCAGCAGGATCACGACCGCAGCTCCCGGAACTCGAACGCCTCCGCCAGGTCTGGCTCGCGCTCGGCGATGAGCCGGGCGTAGCGGGAGTGGAGGTTGTTGTTCAGCTTGAAGTCAGGGTCGCCGTGGGTCTCGACGAGGAGATTCCAGCGTGCGACCTCCCACAGCATCTTGATTCCGATCCGCCGCCGCCCAACTGCAACTGCGCGCCGGGCCAGCCGGACCAGCTCCGCGTAGACGTGCGGGTTCGCGACGTGGAACCGTCTGAACTGCTCGTCCAGGCTCTCCTCGAGGAGATCGAGCTGCCTCGCTGCGCCCATGCGCCCTCCGCGTCCGCCACCGCTCCCACCGCCGTCCCGGCCCGGTTTGCCCGTGGGCTACCCGGAACCCCTTCGCCCTCGCCGTCGTTGCCCGAGAGGAGTGGGTGGTGGCGAACAGGGCGGACTGTACGGAAT
>JAEZJH010000614.1 GCA_023436385.1 Pseudomonadota bacterium | reverse complement strand
CCCGCCGCCCCGGCCCCCTCGGCCGCGACCGAGCCGAGCCAGCCGCCCCTCGCCCGGCCGGCGCCGCTGGATCTCGTGGTTCACGGCGAGATCCGGGCCCGGGGCGAGGTGATGGGCAACCTCGACCTGAACCCCGACGTCCGCGCCACCCCGGGCGGCACCGGCTCCTTCCTCGACGGCGAACGGGTGCTGCTCCGCTCCCGCCTCTCGGTGGCCGGGCAGCCGGTGGACGACGTCACCGTCTTCTTCCAGGCCCAGGATTCCCGGGTCTTCGGCGAGGAGGCCTCGACCGCGGCCAACTCCCGGAACCTCGACCTGCACCAGGGCTGGCTCGAGGCGCGGGAGCTCTTCGACCTTCCCCTGGCGGTGAAGCTCGGCCGGATGGAGCTCGCCTACGGCGATCACCGGCTGATCGGCAACTTCGGCTGGGACAACGTCGGGCGCGCGTTCGACGGCGCGGTGGTGCGGGTCCGCCCGTACCGGCCGCTCACCGCGGATCTCTTCTGGACGCGCCTGAACGACGATCCCTGGCAGGGAGGATTGCCGGTGACGCCGCTCGGCGACGACTTCGGCGGGCTCTACGCCTCGTGGAACCTCGAGAACCTGGTGATCGACGTCTACGCCCTCTACCTCTACGACCGCGGCCAGCGCCTCGACCAGGACGTGCAGCCCCGCACCCGCGTCTCGCTCTGGACCCCGGGCCTCCGCGTCGACGCGAAGCCGGTCCCCGGCCTGCACCTGAACGGCGAGTTCGCCTACCAGTTCGGCGAGCGGGCGGCGAGCGCCGGCGGCGAGGGCGTGGACGTCGCCGCCTGGGCCTTCCACGGCCAGGCCGACTACACCTTCCCGGTGCGGTTCGCGCCCAAGCTGCTGGTCGGCTACGACCACGCCACCGGCAACGACGACGACCCGGACACCTGGGAGACGTTCGAGAACCTCTTCCCGACCAACCACGACAAGTACGGCCTGATGGACCTGGCGGCCTGGAAGAACCTCTCCGATCCCTACGTCGGCACCGCCGCCACCCACGAGCGCTTCACCCTGGCGGCCACGGTGCACTTCCTCGCCCGGGCCTCGACGGACGACACCTTCTACCGGGCGAACGGCGCGCCGCTCGTCGCCCTCGACAACCCGCGCCTCGCGGAGACCGACGCCACCGCGGTGGGCACCGAGCTCGACACCACCCTCACCTGGCAGGCCCGCCCCGGCCTCAACCTGCTCCTCGGCTACTCGACGCTCTTCCCCGGCGAGTTCCTCGACGACGTCGCCCCCGACGGCGAGGCCCCGCAGGCGCACTTCACCTATCTCCAGGTCGCGGCGGCGTTCTAGACCGCCACCCGGCCCCGAAAAACGAAACGGGCGCCTCGGCGGGCGCCCGTTTCCGTTCCTGCGGGTCGAGACGGCGTTACCGCACCGGCCGCAGCTTGGCCACGAAGTGGCGGAGCGGCCCCGAGCCCTCGAGGATCTCGTAGCCGGGCAGCTCACCCGCCCGCTTCATGATCGAGGCGCAGACCTGGGCGACGTAGTCGAGGTGCGCGGTCTCGTAGACGCGCCGCGGGATCGCCAACCGCACCAGCTCGCGGCCGCCCTCGTGGACGCTCTCGCCGCCGGCGAACATCAGCGAGCCGATCTCCACCGGCCGGATCCCGCCCTCGAGGTACAGCTCGCAGCAGAGCGCCTGCCCGGGGAACCGGGACGCCGGAAGGTGCGGCAGCATCCGGCCGGCGTCGACGAACACCGCGTGGCCGCCGGAGGGGCAGACCACCGGGACGCCCAGCTGCTTCAGCCGGTTGTGGAGGTAGCGGGTCTGGCCGATCCGGTAGTCGAGGTACGAGGGCTCGAGGGCCTCCATCAGGCCCACGGCGAGCGCCTCGAGGTCGCGGCCGTTGAGGCCGCCGTAGCTGACGAAGCCCTCGGTGGCGATGCAGATCCCGGAGAGCTGGTCGAAGAGCTTCTCGTCCCGGACGGCGGCGAAGCCGCCCATGTTGGCGATGGCGTCCTTCTTCGAGGACATCATCACGCCGTCGGCGAGGGCGAAGATCTCCTGGGCCACCTGGAGCGGCGTCTTCCCCTTGCTCTCCGGATCCCGCTCGATCACCAGGCCGGCGTTCTCCGCGAAGCGGGCGGCGTCGATCCAGACCGGCACGCCGTGCTTGTCGCAGATCGCCTTGGCCGCCCGGGCGTTGGCGGGCTGCATCGGCTGGCCGCCGCCGGCGTTGTTGGTGATGGTGAGGATCACCATCGGCACGTGGCCCTTGTGCTCGACCAGGCACTTCTCCAGCCGCTCGAGATCGATGTCGCCCTTGAACGGCGCGTCGGAGTCGAGATCCCGAGCGGAGGCGTGCGGGATGTCGAGGGCGATCGCCCCGTTCCGCTCGAGGTTGCCGCGGGTGGTGTCGAAGGCGGTGTTCGAGGGGACGATGTCGCCCTTCTTCACCAGCGCCTCGAAGACGATCCGCTCGGCGGCCCGGCCCTGGTGCACCGGCAGCACGAACTCCATCCCGGTGATCGTCCGGACCGTCTCGCGGAAGCGCCGGAACGAGGTCGCGCCGGCGTAGGCCTCGTCACCCTCGAACATCCGCCCCCACTGCGCCGCGCTCATCGCGTTGGTGCCGGAGTCGGTCAGGAGGTCGATCCCCACCTTGTCGGAGGGGATGCGGAACATGTTGTACGCGGCCTTGGCCAGCACTTCCTGCCGCTCGGAGCGGGAGGTGACGGCGATCGGCTCGATGACCTTGTTCTTGAAGGGAGGATAGGGAAGGGCCAAGAGAGACTCCGTGGTGTTGGCTTGGTTCTTGGCCCACAGGCGGTCCGCGCGGAGTCTCGCGGCTTCGCGCGCCGGTCGCGGGCGGAAAACGGCGCCATGTATCGCCCGAGTCGGGCTGCCGGGGCAAGGGGGGCCCGGTCGTCCGCGAGGTCTCCGGGCCGAGCGCGGCGCGGGTGTTCCGCCCGGGCACGGGGTTAGGATGGGGCCTTCGACCGGCAGAGGAGAATCTTCGTGACCGTGCCCGTAAACGCCCCACCTCGCCCCGCCGCCCCGCCCGCCGCTCCGGGCCGGTCCCGCCGCGCGCCGTGGAGGCCGCCGCTGCCCAAGGAGCACGGCGCCTGGATCGGCGTCTCCGCCGCCTGCGTGATCGGCCTCTTCGCCTGGGGCTGGCCGACGCTCCGGTCCGTGCCGGCCGCCCTGGCGATGCTGGCGTTCTTCGTGGCCAAGGCCCCGGTGGAGAACCTGGCCACGGGGCTGCCCCCCCGTCGCTCGTGGATCTGGCTGGCCCTCTTCTTCCTCGCCGGAGCCATCGGCCTCGCCTTCTCCGGCCTGCCCGGGCCCTTCGAGGCGGTGGTGGCCGCCGGCGCGGCGGCCGTCCTCGCCGGACAGGCCGCGGCCCGACGGGCGAAGCGCCATCGGGCCCTGGTCTGGGAGACCGGCGGCTTCTTCGGCTTCAGCGGTGCCGCCACCGTGGTGGCCCTGGCCCGGGACCTGCCGCTGGCGTCGGCCCTGGCGCTCTGGCCGCTGGTGGGCCTGCACCTCGCCGCCACCGTCCCCTTCGTCCGCCTCACCGTCCGGCCCGGCGACCTCCGCCGCCCCCTGACCGCCTGGAGCCTCGGCCTCGCCGCCGCCGGTCCGCTCGCCGCCCTCGCCCTGGCGGCCGCCGGGCTGGTCCCCTGGCTCGCGGCGGTCGCCTACCTGCCGGCCCTGTGGAAGGTCGTGGCCGGCGTCCGCTCCGGGAAGACGCGAAAGGCCATGGCCGTCGGTCTCTCCGAGACCGGCTGGACCACGGCCTTCGCGGCGCTCCTCTTGCTGGCGCTGGCGCTCGGTTAGGCCCCGGCGCCCGCCAGCGGCCCGGCGTTCGCCTCCGGCTCCTTCTTGCCCTCGATCACCCGGCGGAACAGCAGGATCAGCAGCGGGCCGGCCAGGGTCATCGCCCCCACGATCAGCCACATCGTCTGGCTGTCGCGCTCGCCCTCCGGCGGGCAGTACTCCGCGAGGAGGAGACCGGAGAGGAAGCCCACCGTGGGCTTGGCGAAGAAGAGCGGGATCTGCGAGAGGCCCATGTAGCTCGCCTCCCGGCCCTTGGGGGCGATCGTCGCCGTGTACTCGTAGAGCCGCGGCGACCACATCGCCTCGCCGATCGAGAGCACCACGATGAAGGCGACGCTGGCGGCGATGGTGGTGGAGACGCCCATGAACAACACCGCGAAGCCGGTGATGAAGGCGCCGATGACGATCGCCCGGAACGCCGTCCATTTCTGCGTCAGCGCCGTCACGATCGGGGTGAGGAAGATGATCATGAACGGGTTGATCGACCAATAGAAGGCGAAGTCGAAGTCCTGGCCGAACTCCCGGAGCGAGTACTTCGGCCAGGTGAGGTGGGCGTGCTGGAAGATCAGCTTCACCAGCACCAGCAGGGTCACGAAGAGGAGGAAGCGCCAGAAGGTCTTCTCCGTGGCCACCTCGGCGAAGATCGCCAGCGGCCCCTTCGGCTTCACCACCGTGCCCGCGGCGTCCCGGGCCGGCGCCTCGTTGGGGATACAGAACCAGACCAGGAGCAGCGCCAGGCCGGTGGCCAAGAACCCGATCGAGAAGACCGCCTGGCTCGAGGTGAAGGTGTGGCCCAGGAAGTCCACCGGCTGCGTGATCAGCCGGCGGAAGGAGCCGACCAGGAGCGGCGCCACCAGGCCGCCCACGTTCATCACCACGTAGAAGAGACTGAAGCCGAAGGAGACCGTCTCCTTGGTGGTGAAGCGCCGCACCGCCGCGGTCATCGTCGGGATGATCGAGGCCACGCCCCAGGTCATCACGTAGAGCCCCACCATCGCCATCCACTTGTCGGTGGTGACGGCGATGATGAGGCGGCCGGCGAGACAGGAGAGGATGCTGAGGAGCATCGCCCGCCGGATCCCCAGGGAGTCGGCGACGAACCCGGAGAAGAACATCACCAGGGAGATCACCGTGAGCCAGGCGCCCGCGTGCCAGCCCGCGTCGATGTCCGAGAAGCCGAGGTCGTCGGAGAGATAGAGGATGAGGAGGTTGTAGACGGAGAAGTAGGCGACGCTCTCGAGGAATTTGACGAGGTAGATGATCCAGAGCGAGCGGGGCGAGCCCTTCAGCGCGACGACACTGTCCTTCAGGTTCCGGAAGAACCCGGAGAGCCCGCCGGCGTCGGCGGTGGTGGCGGTGGCCATGGGGGGACGGTCCTCCAGGGAGAATGGGGGATCGGAGCCCGGCCCAGGGCCGGACCTCGAAGGAGACCGGGCGACGATACACGAGGTCCCCTCGCCCGCGAAAACGGGGATCGAGGGGACCCGGGCCCCGGCGTTCCGGGGCGAAGCGGGGCGGCCGGGCCGCCCCGCCCTGTCACTCGCAGTAGCCGGCGTCGACGTAGTCCTGGAGCAGCGCCGTGCAGATCTCCTCGCTGGCCGAGGTGGAGGCGATCTCGCAGCCCACCGTCAGCTCCGCGAAGTCGGTCGAGTCGCAGCAGAGCTTGAGCTTCTGGCAATCGACCGACGGCGCGCAGTAGCCGTTGGCGATGTACATGTCGAGCGGACCCTGGCACTTGGTGGCGTCGTCGGTGGCCGCGTAGTTCCGGCAGGCGGGCCGGTACGGCTCCATCCGCTCGTCCGGCGACTCGCAGCACTCCGAGAGCGCCTGGCAGACCGCCTCGTCGAGCGCCGGCCCGCCGCCGCCGGTGCCGCCGGTGCCGGTCCAGGTGTCGCAGCCCTCGGGCTCGTCCGCCCCCGGGGTCACGGTCCGGGTGACGTTCTCCACCGCGTAGCCGATCTCCTCGGTGCCCACCTCGTCGGTGGGATCGCAGGCGTTGTTCTCGTCGGTGTCGACGAAGTAGTCGACCCGGTAGGCCCGGCCTTCCTTCATCTTGCCGGTGAACCGGATGCCGAAGGCGCCGACCGCCACCACGCCGGTGTTCTCGTCGGCGACCGTCCGCTTGCCCTCCACCAGCCGGGCGGTCACGGTCTTGTCCTCGTGGGCGCTGAAGCCGCTGCCCTTGAGGCTGAGGTCGAAGAGACCGCCGGTGGCGCACGGCTGGCCGATCCCCAGGCACTCGTCGCCGAGGGCGTCACAGGCGTTCCCGGCGATACAGGTGCCGCAGGCCAGGAGGACGTTCTTCGAGGTGGTGGCGGCAGCGCAGGCGGCGATGCAGTCCTGCTCGGAGCCCCGGTGGAAGCACTCGTTGACCATCTTGGCGCAGAGGGGCGCGCAGTCGACGGCCGGGTCGTAGACCACGCCGCCGCCGCCGGTTCCCCCGGTTCCGCCCGCCCCACCCGTGCCGCCGGCGCCGTTCTCCTTCTTGCCGGCGTCGTCGCCGCCGCTGCCCGCCACCACGCCCGCGCGGGGCCCCG
>JAEZJH010000609.1 GCA_023436385.1 Pseudomonadota bacterium | reverse complement strand
CGCCGGGGAGTAGCGCCCGCCGGGGGCCCGCGGACGGCGTGCGTTGCCCCCCGGAGGGCAGCAAGCTCTCCCCGCCGGGCGCCCGCCCAGTGGATTCGATACGCCGGGCCCTTGCCGCCGGAGGGATCGCCATGGAAATTCGCGTCGCCGACCGCATCGCCACCCTGCCGCCGTATCTCTTCGCGGAGCTCGATCGCCTCAAGGCCGAGGTCCGGAAGCGGGGCGTCGACGTGATCTCCCTAGGCATCGGCGATCCCGACCTGCCCACGCCCGGACACATCGTCGCCGCCGGCCAGGCCGCGCTCGCCGATCCCGCCAACCACCGCTACCCGGATTACGAGGGGCTCCGGGAGTACCGGGAGGCCTGTCTCCGTTTTTACGAGCGGCGCTTCGGCGTCCGGGGCCTCGATCCCGATCGGCACTGTGTCTCGCTGATCGGCTCGAAGGAGGGCATCGCCCACGTGGCGCTCGCCCTGGTCAACCCCGGCGACGTGGTGCTCTGCCCCGACCCCGGCTACCCGGTGTATTCGATCGGCACCCGCTTCGCCGGCGGCGTCCCCCACTACCTGCCGCTCCGGCGGGAGAACGGCTTCCTCCCCGACCTCGAGGCGATCCCGGCGGAGGTGCTGGCGCGGGCCCGGGTCCTCTGGCTCAATTATCCAAATAACCCCACCGGCGCCGTCGCCGACCGGGACTTCTACGAGCGGGTGGTGGCCTTCGCTCGGGAGCACCGGATCGTCGTCCTCTCCGACAACGCCTATTCGGAGATGGCCTTCGACGGCTACCGGGCCCCGTCGTTCCTCGAGACCCCCGGGGCCCTCGAGGTCGGCGCCGAGTTCCACTCCCTGTCGAAGACCTACAACATGACCGGCTGGCGGGCCGGCTTCGCCGTCGGCCACCCCGCGGTGATCGCCGCCCTCGGCCAGGTGAAGACCAACGTCGACTCCGGCGTGTTCCAGGCGGTGCAGCGGGCCGGGATCGCCGCCCTCGACGGCGACCAGACGTGTGTCGCCGAGGCGTGCGAGACGTATCGCCGCCGCCGCGACGTCTTGGTCGAGGGCCTCCGGGAGGCGGGCTGGGACGCCGCGCCGATGCGGGCCACCTTCTACCTCTGGGTCCCCACGCCCAAGGGCCTGCCCTCCACCGAGGTGGCGAAGAGCGTCCTCGCCGAGGCCGGCGTGGTGATCACCCCCGGCGTCGGCTTTGGCCTGGGGGGCGGGGGCGAGGGTTACGTCCGCTTCGCCCTCACCGTCCCCGAGGAGCGGATCCGCGAGGCGGTGCGCCGGATCCGGGTGCTGCGTTTCTGATGGAGAGCCCTCCGACCGAGCGCGGGACGGGCGTCCCCGCCTACGTGGCCCTGGGCGCCAACCTGGGCGATCGTCTCGCCACCCTGCGGGAAGCGGTGCGCCGGATCGACGCGACCTACGGCCTCGCCGTGCGCCGGGTCTCGCCGGTCTACGAGACCGCCCCCTGGGGCCCGCCGCAGCCCGAGTACCTGAACGCGGTGATCGAGGTCGACGCCTGCAGGGCCCCCTTCGCCCACCTCGCCGCGCTCCACGCCATCGAGGCCGCCCTTGGCCGCGTCCGCGATCCGCACCAGCGCTTCGGCCCCCGCACCCTCGACCTCGATCTCCTCTGGCAGGGTGGCCTGACCCTCTCCTCCCCGGGCGGTCTGATCCTCCCGCACCCGCGCCTCCACCAGCGCGCCTTCGTGCTCGCCCCGCTCGCCGACCTCGCCCCGTCGCTGGTCGTCGCGGGCCAGTCGGTGGCCGCTTGGCTCGCCTCCCTCCCCGCCGCCGACCGTGCCGGCGTCCGCCCGCGGCCGGAGTTCCGGCTCGCGTAGGAATCGGCCGCCAAGGATCGCCTTGGCCAGTCACTCGAGTCCGGCACGGAAGGCCGCCAGGCGAGAACGCAGACGGTCCTCTTCCCGCTTCCGATCGAGATGGCGCGCGCCGATCAGCCGGGCGTAGGTGTGGGTCCGATGGCTGGGGTCTTGGGCCACGGCAAGAAAAACGAGAACGTGTGCGTAGCGCAAGCACTGCAGGAGGCGCCACGGGAATGGACACGCCATCCGCTTGGAGTTCGACGACGCGTTCGAACGCGTGATGAAGCCCGAGCAGGTTCATGCGGTTCCCGCTCCTTGGCCATACCAGCACCCCGGCATCCGGTCCCTTCCCCGCGGGAAGGATGTCGAGCCGAACGCCTTCAGGGCTTCTCCACTCGTGTTCCTGCCGACCCGGAGTCCATCCAGGGAGCCTCGCGATCGTTTCGGGGTATTCCTCGATGGAGACAGCGACCACGAGGTCCAGGTCGCTGGTATTCCGATGAAACTTCGTCGGGAAGTGGAGGGCGAGCGCCGCGCCGCCGACGAGCGCGAAGGGTCGGTCGTGCCAGTGACGTCGAAGGTCGGCAAGGGTACGGAGCTGCGCTCCCGTGAGGACACTCATTCGGCGGCTCCGCCGAATCGCTCGAAAATCAGGGAGGCGGTTTCAGCGGCGCGCTCGTTCCCGGTAGCAAGCAACTCGGCCCAGACGAGCAACGGATGGGCGGTTCTTGGAACCGTGCCCTCGAAGACCAGCGGACCCGGGGCGCGAAGGAAGACGAGCGGGCCATCGCGATCGGGAATGGCTCGCAATTCCGGTGGCAGCTCCCTCGGAAGTTCCTCGGTCCAGACCGTGGTGTCGCTTCCCCGGAAGTGGGGGACGAGGCGCTCCGCGGCGGCTCCTCCTCCCCAGGCCCACCTCAGACTCTTGCCGAGCACGGTTTCAAGCCGTTCTTCCAAGGCCTGCGGCGACGGGTCAGCGGTTCGGAATCGGCCCAGGAGCAGGTGCGGCCAGAGCACGTCGGCAAAGCCGGCGACCCAGCGCTCGCGGAGGCGACGCGGATCGACCAGCTTCCGGCCCTCGCGCGTCTCCACCACGAACTTCTCGGCGATCAGGCGCCGGCGAGTGTCGGCCGCGGCGTTCTTACTGATCCCCACCGCGTTCGCCACGTCTCGGACCGGGGCATCGAGCCACTCCGGATGCGCCAGATAGGCGAACGCCGCAAGGAGCCCCGGGGCGCGCCAGCCCCGGGTAACTTCCGGCGCTCGAACCGGGCTTCGCCCTTCGATGGAGGCGAAGGCCTTGTCGCCCAGAGCGAGGCGGAGGTTGCCCGCACGGTCAATGAAAGCGAGGCCCAACTCGGCCAGTTTCGCGGCCGCTGGACGTGAGACGAAGGGCGCAAAGACCATCCAGCGGCCGGGATGCCGGGCGGCAAGTGCCCCGAGGTGGCCGAGCGTGGGCCTCCCGAGATGGGAACTCAGAACCTCGACGGATAGGCGATGTCGGCCGGCGGTCGTCTCCAACTCGAGCACCGCATCCTCTTCGGCGTCCGAACGGCAGGGATCGGGCAAGGCGAGGCGAGCTTTCTTCACGAAGGCCAGCGACCGGATCGCCGGTAGGTAGACTCGTTCCAGGTCGTTGATGGGCGTCGCCATGTCCCGAATTCTTGCTTGTCCTTTACTAAAGGACAAGCCCGGAAGAGGGACAGCGGCCTTGCAGGGGGGCGCCCGGAGCGCGGTCAGGCGAGACCGGCGGCGCGGGCGGCGGCGAGCAC
>JAEZJH010000591.1 GCA_023436385.1 Pseudomonadota bacterium | reverse complement strand
GGCTACGTCAGCCCGGCGGAGTATGAGCGAGAGGCAGTGAGCGCGGCACAGGCAGCGTAACGCAGGTGTCTACCAAGCCGGGGCAAGCTCAACTCGCTCGGTCGGTCCGCATGTTCCAGGGAGACGCTCGATCCCACGGTGGGCGATCACCTCGTCGCGTGTCCGGGTGACAGAAGGTGCGGCGTAGCGTTCGGTCCCGCAAGGGCGCCGGAGGCGATCTGCCCGGTGTCGACCGAGGGCAGGCCGGGCAGGAGCCGCTTGCCTCCGCAGGCGGGCACACCGCAGGTGCGGCGCGACAGACGATTCCCGCCCCTGCGGCGACGACAAGGCGCCGGCCGGTTACCTCGCCACCGGCCAGCTCACCAACCTACGCCGCCGCCTCGATGCCGACGCCAAGAGCCTGTTCGCGCCCAACGAGTGCGGGCGCCTGGACGGCTGCGTGCGTCTGCGCTGGGGTTTCCTCGAGGAGCAGTCAAGGGGAAGGCGCAGGGCCAGCAGCATACGCCGGTGGAGCCCGCGAGACGTCCCCCGCCCGCACAACTGAAGGACGCATCCGTCGAATGGAAGCTCTCCTAACATCAGCAGTTGGTCGCGCGAGGCCGAGGTCCGGTTCACAGCACGACCTCTTCACGCCGGGAAAGGCCGACGGTCGAGTGATCGCCGCCGTGAGTGCCCCCGGGACCGATTACCAGCAGGCCACTTGTAGTACGGTGAGGACCGATGGAGCCCAGAGTGCGGGGGCGGTACCTACTGTCCGGCTACTCCGCGTTCGTCATCCTCGCAGGCTGCGCTGGGGCGCCTCCGCCCCTGGAACCGCCGGCGGCGGAACTCGAGCGCCCGGTCGGCACCAGCCGGGAGGAAATGGCCGCTGGCGCGTTCGCCCGCGTGGCAAACGCGTTCGAGCGTCGCGGGCAGGAGGAACTCCGTCTCGCGGCGGTGCGACTCGGACCTCCCGCGGATCCCATTGCGACGATCAGACTCAAGGAACCAGCCGACGCCTCCCGTCCGGGAACACGCTCTGCCAATCCTCGCGCGAATACGGCATCGGGCTCCAATCGACTTCCCAGGCGCGCGGAGAACGATCGTTGGGCGGATTCTGTGGCCAGATAAACGTGTCCATTCCGGCTTGGATTTCTGCCGGGCCGCGGCGCACCGGGATCCGCCCCGCGGCGTCGGTCACGGTTCCCGCGCCGCGTACGTCTGGTGCCCGACGGCGTCCTCGCCTGCCGGACCCTGGCGGAGGTGCAGCGAGCGGTCGGGGACCGGATGACAGCGCGGACCTGGACGACGGTGCTGGAGCTGCAGGCGCTCGCCGGTTCGGGATGATTCCCGTACACGGTTCGCGGCGGCCGGCCCGCGAGGAGTCCAGCCCGGAGTCCGACTTCCCCGGGCGAGAACGTTTTCCGCCCTCGTCGCGCCCGGAATGACGTTTCGCCTCGCCCGTTCGAGGAGTTGGCGGACGATTCGCCTACTCCCGGAAGCCGGCTCAAGAGCCGAGGGGTCGGACAACGGAGCGCCCTGCGGCTCGGCCAAGTTGGTTGACCTGGTCCAGTCGACGGACTAACCATCGATCATGAAGGTCGTTGTCAACGTTCACGAGGCGAAGACGCAGCTTTCGAAGCTGCTCGAGAGGGTCCGGGCGGGCGAGGAGGTCGTCATCGCCAAGGGCGGCAAGCCCTACGCGCGCCTTTGCCCGCTCGAGCCCCCGCCACCCCGGGAACCCGGGTTCCTGAAGGGGACGGTTGGCCCGGAGTTCTTCGAGCCGCTCCCCGACGAGGAACTCGAGGGCTGGGAACGGTGAAGTACCTGCTCGACACGCATGCGTTCCTGTGGTGGGCGTTCGACGCCCCGGAGTTGTCGGCAAAGGCCCGGGCCTTGCTCGCCGACAGCGCCAACGTCGTCTTCGTCTCCAGTGCTTCCGCCTGGGAGATCGCGACCAAGCACCGCCTCGATCGGCTGCCCGCCGCGGCCGTGCTCGTCCAGGACCTTGCCGGCTGGGTCCAGAAGACCGGCTTCTCCGAGTTGCCGATCGGCATCGGCCACGCGCAGCGAGCCGGCGCCTTTCCCCAGCCGCACCCCGATCCCTTCGATCGGATGATCGCCGCCCAGAGCCTCGCCGAGCAGTTGCCGGTCATCGGCCGGGATCGGGTCCTGCTGGACTTCGGCGTCCAGCTCGTCTGGTAGGTCGAGCCGGCCGCACGGCCCGCAAGGCCGTGCGCGCCCGGGCCGCGATGGCTCGCAAGTACGCGGCCATGCGTCCCGACCCTGCCGCGATCCAGGCCAACGCCGCGGCGGTGGAGCGCCAGCGGGCGGCCCACGCGGTCGAGCTTTCGGCGCTCCGCCGGGCCTTGCTCGTCGCGTTCCCGGTCGCGAAGCCGGAAGCGGTGGCGCTCGTCGACGTCGGCGCGCACGCGATCGAGACCTTCGTCGGCCCGGCGGAGTTCGGCGAACTGCGCCGCCGGCTCGCGCGCTTCAAGGTCCTCGGCGCCGTCGAGGTGCGGACCCTCCTGCGCGCCCTCGATGTCGACCCCGGCGAGCGCCGCCTCGCCGAACTGGGCCCGCCGCAGAAATCGAAGCAGCTCAACCGCCGGGGGCGCAGCCTCAAGATCACCACGGCCATGCTCGTGCAGGGTTCGTGTGGCATCGCCCGCCCCTTCGGCGACGACCAGGTGCTGGCCGGTTACCTCGCCACCGGCCAGCTCACGAAGCTACGCCGCCGCCTCGAGGCCGACGCCAAGAGCCTGTTCGCGCTCTACGAGTACGGGCGCCTGCACGGCTGCGTGCGTCTGCGGTGGGGTTTCCTCGACGAGCCCATCCCGGCGCCCTGGGTGCACCGCGACGAGCGCACGATCTGGGAGCTGATGCGGACCGCGGAGGCGATGGTGGCGCCGCTCGAGGTCGTCGTCGGCACGGCGCCGGGCTGGGAGGATCCCTGGGCCCGGGTCGAGCGCGTGCGCGTCATCAAGGACCCGGGGGGCTGGGGACTGATCCTCGTGGACGAGCGGGGGATCCAGGTCGACAAGCTCGACGTGCAGCGGGCGAGGCTGGGGGTGGTTGTGCATTGACCGGACGAGCC
>JAEZJH010000552.1 GCA_023436385.1 Pseudomonadota bacterium | reverse complement strand
GACGCCGCCCACAAGCACCTGGTGAAGGGCTTCGACGAGACCTTCGCCAGCCTCGCGAAGGACCGCTTCCTCTACCATTGCGGCCCGGTGGTGGCCCGCACCCCCGACGGCGGCTGGCGCTTCGTCGCCGCCGGCCCCACCACCTCGATCCGCGAGGAGCCCTACGAGGCCACGGTGATCGAGCGCTACGGCCTCCGCGGCGTGATCGGCAAGGGCGGGATGGGAAAGCGCACCCTCGAGGCGCTGGCGCGGTTCGGCGGCGTCTACCTCCACGCCATCGGCGGCCTCGCCGTGGTCCTCGCCGACAAGGTGGTGAAGGTCCACGGCGCCCACATGCTCGACGAGCTGGGCGTCCCCGAGGCGATGTGGTCGATCGAGGTGAAGGACTTCCCCGCGGTGATCACCATGGACTCCCACGGCGACTCGCTCCACGAGCGGATGTTCGCGGAGTCGGGCGACCACGCCCGCCGGCTCATGGCACGCGGAGCCGCCGGCGCCGGACGATCCGCGAAGTGACCATCGGCACGGTGCCGTAGAAGAGCTGCGCCTCGGTGAAGAAGACGCGGCACCGGTCCCGGTCGCCGCCGTCCTTCCGGCGCTGCCGGAAGTAGGCCTGCGGCCGCTCCAGCCACATCCGCATCCGCACCTCGCCGTCGTGGGAGAGGGCGGCGAGGAGGGACGGCGGGCACTCCGCCAGGTACCGCCGCACCAGCGGACCGAACCGCTCGGCGAAGGCGCCCGGGGGGAGCCGGTCGTGGCGCCGGCTCTCCTCCAGGGTCCCGTCGAACTTCGGCGACAGGTGCCAGAGCTCGTGGAGGATGGTGGCGACCCGCTTCTCCGGCGAGGAGCGGAGGAAGAACATCGGCCGGAAGGTGATCACGTAGGCGATCCGCCGGCCCCGGATCCGGACGATCGGCTTGGCCAGCTTGCCGTTCCGGGAGATCCGGCTCCCGGAATCCGAGAAGGCGAGCGGGCGCACCGTGGCCCGGCTGGCCCGTCGGGCCTCCCCCGCCACCACCAAGATCCGGTCCGGCTCGACGTGGGCGAACTCCGGCATCCGCCGGGAGGCGTCGCGGATCACCGCCCGGATCGCCCGGCCCAGGTTGGGCCGCCGCGTCTCTCGCTTCATCCCGTCCCTCGAGCAACCGCTGCCGCGATCCTACCCGTTCCGGTCGGCGTCCGGGGTGCTATGCTCCCGTTTCCGGTCCCGCACCTTCGGAGGATCAGCATGAACCGCCGTTTCCCGGCCCTGGCGGCCGCGCTCGCTCTCGCCCTCGTCGCCGCCTGCGGCGAAGACGAGGGATCCCCCTACACCCCCGGCGATCAGGGCGAGCCGATGGGCGACCCCGCCGCCTACTTCGGCGTCACTCCCTGCCAGTGCCTCGAGTTTACCCGCGCCGACGGCACCTTCGATCTCGCGCTGGGGATCGCCGTCGAGACGCTGACCGACGTCTACTCCGTGGCCCTCGAGGGCCAGGACACCGTCTACCACGTGCTCCGCTACCGCTACGGCGGCCAGGTGAAGCGCACCGACTTCCTCCGCCCGACCGAGCCCGACCTCCTCCTCGCCGGCGTCAACTACGGCAGCGACGACTGGGATCACCTGATCCGGATCGATCCGGCGGTGCCGTACCTCCGGTTCCCGCTCGACAAGCAGGTCGCCTCGGTGCAGGCCGCGTCCACCACCCAGTCGGCACCCGGCGGCGCCGCCGAGGGCGAGCCGGTGGCGCTCCCCTTCCGCGCCGACTTCACCCAGGCCTCCGTGATCGCCTCCACCGACGGCGGCGAGCCGACGGAGATGCAGGCGATCCGGGTGCTCTACGACAACGTCCCGTGGAAGGACGTGACCCGCTACTACGTGCCCCGCACCGGTCTGGTGAAGATCGACATCGACCTCGACGGCGGGGGCAAGAAGACCTGGGTGCTCAAGCGCATCCGCCAGCTCGAGGGCGGCTGCCCGTGGGGCGGCGCGGACTCGATTCCGCCCGATCAGATCTGCGGCTCCAACCCGTGAGGTGAGTCATGGTTCGCTCGACGGCAGGATGGCTTTCGGCGCTGACAGCGGTCGGCATGCTCGCGGCCTGCGCCACCACGCCCGAAGGGCCGGCGGCGCCGGAGGCCCGGCGCGCCGAGGTGATCAAGGTCGAGGTCACCGGGCAGTCGTTCACCGACTTCCACGGCGTGGTCCACGTCCGGGTGGATCCCGGCGCGGACTTCGGGATGGTCGCCGACGCGGTCCGATGGGACCTCTCGATCCGCGGCGAGAACCTGGGTGACGGGCGGGTCGAGCTGGGCCGGGCGATCCCCGGCGGCGGCGAGACGATCCAGATCCCCTTCCAGTCCGCGTACGCGAAGAGCGACGAGAAGCTGGGCGAGATCCTGGCCAAGCCGACCTCGCTTCCCGCCTTCTTCCAGGGCACGGTCGAGGCCAGTATCGGCCCGCGGAAGCTCGAGTACGCCTTCTCGCACACCGCGTTCGTCCGCTCGCCCCGAGTGCCGAAGCTGAAGATGTTTCACGTCGAGGCGGCGAAGTTCCACGAGCTGAAGGAGATCAACCTGGTCTTCTTCGTCGACGTGGAG
>JAEZJH010000537.1 GCA_023436385.1 Pseudomonadota bacterium | reverse complement strand
CGCCGGGGCCACCGACGCCGCCGGCAACGCGGTGCTGCCGATGGCCTCGTCGTTCACGGTGGTCTCCGGCCCGATGGCGGTGACGCTGGCGCCGGCGGACGGGGCGGTGGACGTGCCGGTTTCGGCGGCGCTCGTGGCCACCTTCGCCCGGGCGGTGGATCCGGTCACCCTGCTCCCCTCCACGACCGCGGCGAGCGGGACGGTGGGCGTGCGGATGGGGGCCGGCGGGGTCGAGACGTTCGGCTGCCCGGCGGTGGATCCGGTCGATCCGCGGCGGGTGGAGTTCCGCTGCGTCGACCCGCTCCTCCCGGCGACGACGTACGAGTGGTTCGTCACCGCCGGGGTGAAGGACCACGCCGGCAACCCCGCGGTGCCCACCACGGCCTCGTTCACCACGGCGCCGTAGGCGGTCACGCGGACGCTCCGGGCCCGGCCACGCCGCACCGTGGCCGGGCTCCGGACTCGCGTCGGGCTCGCTCGAATCCTCGATTTTCCGGCGCTCCCGCGCTTCGTTCCGGTGGCCCGGCACCCGTGCCGGGCCGCACCTCCACCTGCGGCCCGCTCGACCGCGGAACGGATCGCCCCGCCTCCGGTCCCGCCGGACCGGGGCCAGGGCTTCCCTGCAGCGCCGAAACGATCTATGAGCGCGCCGATCCGGCACGCCGGACCGACCGGTCCGTGCCGGAGACGCACACGCTGCACGCCTCGGGTCCGGCGCTTCGCCGCCCGCGCGGCCGGAGCGAGAGATGGACCTGAAGATCGACATCGTCGAGTTGGAGTCCGGGGACGCCACCCTGCGCGCGGCGGTGGCGACGTTCTACGAGCGCTGCGGCTACCGCGGCGAGCTCCGGGACAGCGACCGGACCCTGGTCGCCGTTTTCGACGGCGCCGTGGTCGGCGCGGTGCGCGCCTGCGACGAGGAGGGGCACCGGGTGCTCCGGGGCCTGTTCGTCTGCCCGCTCCGCCGCCGGCAGGGCGTGGGCCGGGCGCTCCTCGCCGCCTGGACGGAGCGCTTCGGCGACCGCGAGGCGCTCTGCCTGCCGGTCGCGCGGTGCGAGGCCCTCTACCGCCAGGCCGGCTTCGAGCCGGTGGACGTCGCCGCCCTGCCGCCGCACCTCGCGCTCCGGTTCGAGGGCTACCGGTCCCGGGGCCACGCGACGATCGCGATGCGGCGGGCCGCGGCCTAGCGTCACCGGCGCGGGCCCCGCGGCTCGGCTCGTGTCGCGGGCCTCGTCCCCAAGCCGGAGACCGCGGGGCGGCCCGCGTCGGGCAGCCGACACGGGCCCGAGCGTGCTCTCCCGGGAGAGGCCGCCGTGGCTACGATGCCCGGATGCCACACACCTGGGATCCCGACGCGCCTTCGCCCGCCGAAGGGCTGCGCCGCCTCGCCGAGGGCAACCGCCGCTTCCTCGAGGGCGCCGCCTCCGCCCGCGCCTTCCGGCCCGATCTGGTCGGAAAGCCCCAGCGGCCCTTCGCGATCGTGCTGGGCTGCTCCGACTCCCGGACCCCGGTCGAGATCCTCTTCGACGTCGACTTCGGCGATCTCTTCGTGGTGCGCCTCGCCGGCCACGCGGTGGCGCCCAGCGTGGTGGGCTCGGTGGAGTTCGCCGCCTCGCAGTTCGGCACGCGCCTGGTGGTGGTCCTGGGCCACACCGGCTGCGGCGCGATCGCCGCCACGGTGGAGACGATCCGCTCCGGCAACGGCCACCACTCCTGCAACATCCGGGCGATCACCGATCGCATCCAGCCGCACCTCGAGAACTACGTGCGGATGGCCGGGGGCGACGACGCCGAGGTGCTCCGGGAGGCGATGCGGATCAACGTCCGCTCCGCCGTCCACCACCTCCGCCACGGGAGCCGTCTGCTCGAGGAGCTGGTCCTCGCCGGCCGGGTCGCCGTGGTAGGCGCCGAATACCAGCTCGAGACCGGCCGGGTGAGCTTCCTCGAGGCCCCTCGTTAAACGCCACCGCGCCGCCGGAGTGGCTCCGGGCGGCGCGGCGGTGCTTCACGGTACGTGAAAGGCGGTCTTACCGGCCGGGGTGCTTCTCCCGGAAGGCGACCAGGCCGCGGCCGAGGACCTCGACGGCACGGCGCAGAGTGGCCTCGTCACGGACGGCGGCGACGCGGATCTCGTCGCGGCCCGACGAGGGGTCGGCGTAGAAGCCGGGCCCGGGGGCGACGACCACGCTCTCCTCCTTGCCGGCGGAGGTGTCGCGGAACTCCTCCACCAGGAAGCGGGCGAAGACCTCGACGTCCTTCACCGGGAGGCGGACCATCGAGTAGAAGGCGCCCTTCGGCCGCGGGAAGGAGACGCCGGGCAGGGTGGCCAGGGCGTCCATCATCGCGTTGACGCGCTTCAGGTAGGTGGTCCGGACCTCTTCGTAGTAGCTCGCCGGGAGGCCGAGGGCGGCCACGGTGGCCTTCTGGGCCCGGGGCTGCGGCCCGAGGCGGGCCTGGCCGAGGCGCTCGATCTTCTCCATCAGGTCGAGGTTCCGGGAGACCAGGAAGCCAATGCGGAGGCCGCAGGCGGAGAAGGT
The DNA here is from genome assembly GCA_023436385.1 of Pseudomonadota bacterium. Taxonomy (GTDB): domain Bacteria; phylum Myxococcota; class Myxococcia; order Myxococcales; family Vulgatibacteraceae; genus JAEZJH01. Next base: position 1,139 of record JAEZJH010000537.1, on the reverse strand, counting down.
CTTCGACATCGAGTCGATGACGATCACGTGATCCCGGTGATCGGCCAGCTCGAGCGCCGACGGGGCCGGCTTGTCGAAGAAGATAAACCGATACACCTCGTCGGCCACCAGCCAGAGGCCACGGCGCTTCGCCCAGGCGGCGACGCGGCGGACCGTCGCCTCGTCGTAGATGGCGCCAGTGGGGTTGCCCGGGTTGGAGAAGAGGAAGATCCGGGTCTTGTCGGTGACGTACTTGTCCAGCTCCTCGTCGGAGGGGATGGCGAAGCCGTCCTCGATGCGGGTCCGGATCGGCTTCACCTTGGCGGCGGCCACCGTCGCGAAGCCGTTGTAGTTCGTGTAGTACGGCTCGGGGACGAGGATCTCGTCACCCGGATCGCAGAGCGCGCAGAAGGCGAAGAGCAGCGCCTCGGAGCCGCCCTGGGTCACCACCAGGTGCTCCTTCTTCAGGCCCGGCGAGACCGTCCGCGCCATCCAGTCGGCGGCCACCTCGCGGCACTCCGCGGTGCCGGACGCCGGCCCGTAGGCGATCACCTTGCCGTCTTCCTTGGCCAGGGCGTCGAGCATCACCTGCGGCGTCGGGATGTCCGGCTGGCCGATGTTCAGGCGGTGGTAGTGGACGTGGGCGTTCTTGGCGACCGTCGCGTCGAGCTTGCGGATCGCCGATTCCTGGATCGAGAGAGCGCGCTGGGAGAGTCGCATGATGCTCCTTCCGCGGACGTATGCCGCGATCGCCCGGCCTTCTACCGCACTTCTAGGACCTCGTCTGCCCCTGGCCAGCCCGTGCCCAAGGAAGGACCGACCCCGATCGCTCCATCGCGGCACTCGCCCGTTTCCCACAGCCGTTCCGGGAACGGAAATTGGCGCCGGTCCTCCGGCCTGCCAAAACGGAACGGGAGGCGAACCATGGACGCGGTCGGCGAATTCGAAGCCCTGGACGCGTGTCGGACGCTCTTCGGCGGTGCGGCAGACCCGGTGTTCCTCCGCGAGCTGACCTCGCACGAGGTGAAGCGGGCGTTCCGGCAGAAGGCCCTCCTCCTCCATCCCGATCGCTTCGCCGGCGCCGGGCCGGCCCTGCGCCGGCGCCAGACCGAGCGGTTTCAGGCGATGGCCGCGGCCTACGAGGCGCTCTCGGCCTGGTG
>JAEZJH010000071.1 GCA_023436385.1 Pseudomonadota bacterium | reverse complement strand
ACCGGCTCGAGGCCCCCCGTGACCGTCCCGCTCCGGCCGCATCACAAAACCCCCCATGCTCCCGGGCCTCGATTTCGCGCGGTTTTCGCCAGCCATCGCCGCCCCCCGCACCGCTTGCCAGCGAGCGGGCGCTCCCGTAGGCTGCCCTCCGTCCATCGCGAAACATTCGGAGCTCGGGGACGGGGCCTCCCGGCGGTACGGCGACGGGGACCGTGGGTGGGACACGATCGGGAGCAGGAGGAAGCGCGCCGCCCAACGGCCGGCGCGGGACGCCATGGACACGGTCCTCGTCGTCGATGACAACCCCGATCTCTGCGAGCTCCTCCGGGACCAGTTGGAGACGAACGAGGGCGATCGTCCGCCGCTCGCGGTGGAGGTGGCCACCAGCGCCGCCGAAGCCCGGAAGGCCCTGCGGGCCGCCAGGCCGGTCCTGGTCCTCTGCGACCGCCGGCTGCCCGACGGCGACGGCGTCGCCCTCCTTCCCGAGCTGAAGTCGCTGGCCGGCGACGCGCCGGTGGCGATCATCACCGGCCACGGCGACATGTCGACGACGATCCGGGCGATGAAGCTCGGCGCCTTCGACTTCCTGCAGAAGCCGTTCACGCCGGAAGAGGTCGAGCTGGTGGTCCGCCGCGCCCTCGACCTCCGGCGCCAGTCGCGGCGCGCGGCGGTGGTGGCGGTGGACACGGCGGCCGCCCACCGGGTCGACGACATCGTCGGCCACAGCCCGCGGATGCGGGCGATCGTCAAGGAGATCGGCAAGATCGCCTCGTCGATGGCCACCGTGCTGATCCAGGGCGAGAGCGGCACCGGCAAGGAGCTGATCGCCCGGGTGATCCACACCTACTCGTCCGACGAACCCAAGCCGTTCGTCGCCATCAACTGCTCGGCAATCGTCGACACCCTGCTCGAGAGCGAGCTGTTCGGCCACGAGAAGGGCTCGTTCACCGGCGCGGTCCAGGCCAAGTACGGCAAGTTCGAGCTGGCCGAGGACGGGACGATCTTCCTCGACGAGGTCGGGGAGATGTCCCTGCCGCTGCAGGCGAAGCTCCTCCGGGTGCTCCAGGAGCGGGAGTTCGAGCGGGTCGGCGGCCTGAAACGCCTGCCGCTCCGGGCCCGGATCGTCGCCGCCACCAACCGGGACCTCGCCCGCGAAGTGGCCGCCGGCCGGTTCCGCGAAGACCTCTACCAGCGGCTCAAGGTGGTGACCATCGGGCTGCCCCCGCTCCGCGAGCGGGCCCAGGACATCCCGCTCCTCGCCCAGCACCTCCTCGCCCGGATCGGCGAGCGGCTGGGCAAGAAGGTCACCAAGCTCCCCGCCGAGGCGATGGCCCACCTGATGGCGCTGCCCTGGCCGGGCAACGTCCGCGAGTTGGAGAACGCGCTGATCCGCGCGGTGGTGATGGCCCCGGGCGACATGCTGCTCCGGGAGCACCTGCCGCCGCTCGAGGAGGCGGCCCCGGATCTCGGCGGCGTCCGGGAGGAGCCAGGCGCGCTGCTCACCCTCGCCGAAGCGGAGCAGCAGGCGATCGCCGCGGCGCTGGCGGCGTCCAAGGGTCACAAGGGCAAGGCCTGCCGGATCCTCGGCATCAGCCGCCCCACCCTCGAACGCAAGCTCCGGAAGTACGAGGGGGAGAAGCCGGGAAGCGACGACGCCACGGCCGCCGCCGGCCCCCGGACGGGCCGCCGCGCCCGCGGTTAGCGCCCGGCCCCGCAACCGTGCCACCCGATCCGTTCAGTACGAGCGGATCCGACCCCCACCGAGCCCCCCGTGAGCGCCTGCCTCGCCTTCTCCACCGGGGGGAGACTTGTACGGCTTGAACGATTCGTTACAATTGAACAGTTCGTTCGAACGTTTCGTTCAACGAGCGACGGTGCCGGGTTCGGGGGCACCGGGGGAAATCGACGGGAAACGGACGGTTGGGCGTCGGCGGCGGAGCTCGTCTCGTTTGGCACGAGACTTGGAGTTCGGTCATGCATCCAACGAAGCCGGAACTGGGGGGGGACCCTCTATCGGCTCCTCACGTTGCTTCCCGCGCCCTCCCGGGCGACGGAGGGATCATGCAGAAGACCGCTTCGCCGATGTCGAATCCCGTGGTCTCCTCGCCGATGCCGAACCGGGCCATGGGCATGCCGGTCGCGCCGCCGCAGGAAGGCGTCGATTTCCGCGGCTACTTCAAGGTCGAGACCTACCCGCACAACTCGGTGATCTTCCGGCCGGGCGATCCGGCGGACAAGGTCTACCTCCTGAAGAGCGGCCGCGTCCGCCTGATCCGCCTGGGCAAGGGCGCCTCCCGCTCCGTGGTCTCGATCCTCCGGGCCGGCGATCTCTTCGGCGACATGATGCGGCCCGAGGGCGCGCAGACGGAGGAGCTGGCGGTGGCCGCCGGCGAGGCCGAGGTGTGGAGCATCGACGGCCGGATCTTCCAGCAGCTGATGCAGAGCCGGCCGCAGCTCGCGGTCGACGTGATCCGGGCCCTCAACGATCACATCCGGGTGATCCGCCGCCGGCTGCTCGGCCTCACCTTCAAGGAAGTGCCGGCCCGCCTCGCGGAGACGCTGCTCCAGCTCGCCGAGACCCACGGCGAGCGCTGCCCCCACGGCGGCGAGTACGACCTCAAGGGCATCACCCAGCAGGATCTCGCGGACCTGGTGGGCGCCTCCCGCTCCTTCGTCTCCACGCTGATCAACGAGATGAAGCGCGACGGGCACCTGGGCAACGTCGGCCGCGTCCTCTGCATCAAGAACACCAAGTCGCTGCGGAAGATCGCCAGCCGCGAGAAGTAGGCCGCGCGCCTCCGCCCGAAACGACGGCGCCCCGATCCACCCGGATCGAGGCGCCGTTGCCGTTCCTGCGAAGCGCGTTCGGAGATTCGGCCCGACCTCGGGCCGGGCCGCATTTCGACCGGCCTCGAGGGCGCGGCCTACGGGACCGCGATCGCCCCGTCGAAGTCCCGGAACAGCTTCACCCCGTCCTCCGCCAGCTTCCCCTCTTCGTAGGCGATGCAGCGGCGCATCGCGACCACGGCGATCTCCAACTGGTCGCGGGTCGGCTCGGCGGTGGTGATCCGCTGCAGCCACAGCCCGGGGGCGACGAGGATCCGGAGGAACGGGTTCCGCGGACACCGCGCCGAGGCCCGCTGCAGCTCGTAGGAGAGCCCGGCCACCGGCAGCATCAGCGGGATCTTCACCAGGAGCTGGAGGAGCGTGTTCGCCAGCTCCCCTTCGGCGAGCCGCGGGATCAGCGGAAACACCGTGGCGAAAAGGAGGATCGAGACCCCGACCACCAGCACCAGGAAGCTGGTCCCGCAGCGCGGGTGGAGCGTCGACTGGGCCGCGGCCTCGTCGACGGTGAGCGCGGTGCCCTGCTCGTAGGCCCAGATGCTCTTGTGCTCGGCGCCGTGGTACTGGAACACCCGGCGGATGTCCGGCAGACGGGCGATCGCCCCCAGGTAGCCCAGGAAGATCGCCAGCCGCAGCACCCCGTCGATGGCGTGGAAGCTGAAGGCGGAGGTGTCGAGCGGGTGACCGGCGAGCTGCCCGAGTCCCCAGGTGAGGACGTGCGGCAGCCCGACGAAGAGGGCGAGGCCAAAGAGGAGGCTCGCCGCCAGGGTGGCGCCGATCGCCAGCTGCCCGGGCTTCTGGGCCTGCTCCTCCTCTGGAGCGGCGTGCTCGGCGGAGAAGTTCAGGGCGGCGAGCCCGTTCCACAGGCTCTCGATCAGCACCACCGCGCCGCGAAACACCGGCAGGCGAAAGAGCCGATAGCGGGTGAAGAGGTTGTCCCAGGGCTGGGCGCGGACGGCGATGCCGCCGTCGGGCCGGCGGACGGCGACGACGAAGCTCGAGGGCGAGCGCATCATCACGCCCTCGATCACCGCCTGCCCGCCGATGTACGGACGCGCGGTCAGCGCCCACAGGAACGCGAGGAACCCGCGACGAGAACGGGCCGGGCGCCGGTCGGCGCTCCGGCCCGTGGACCGCGTCGAAGCAGACGAGCCCGTCACTTCGCCTCGGGCTTCTTGGCCGCCTGGGTCTTCGCGTAGCGGCTGCGGAAGCGCTCGACCCGGCCCTGGGTGTCGATCAGCTTCTGCTGGCCGGTGAAGAAGGGGTGGCAGGCGGAACAGACTTCGACGTGGAAGTCGCCCTGCGTCGAGCGGGTCTCGAAGACGTTCCCGCACGCGCACTGGATGTTGGCCGCCTCGTACTTCGGATGGATCTTTTCCTTCATCGCTGCCTCCGCCCACGCTTGCACGGGGCCGGATTGCCCCCTGGTCCGGTGGGAAACCCGAGCTTAATGCCCGTCCAACGCTTGGGCGTCAACCGTCCATCCCGAGGAAGCCCAGCCGCCGGCTCTCCCGGGCCGCCTCGAGCGACCCCGGAGCGAGCTCCCGGGCCAGCCGCACCAGCGCCCGGGCGGTGGCACGGTCACCCTGCCCCTCGGCCCGCCGCGCCGCCGCCAGGTACCAGCCCGCCGCCTCGAGGGGCCGGCCGCGGCGCTGGAGGAGCGCGCCCAGGAGAAACCGCCGATCGGCTCCGGGGCCGGGCTCGACCTCGCCCGACGCCTCCGCCGCCACCTCCGCCACGAGCTCCCGGATCCGCCGATCCAGCCACCGCGCTTCCGTCACCCCCGGAAGCTGCGGCGGCGCGCGGCGGAAAGCGACCGGGCGCCCCCGGCCCGGGGCTACCGGGTCATCGACTCCAGGAACTCCCGGTTCGACTTGGTACCCCGGAGCTTGGAGAGGAGGAACTCCATCGCGTCGATGGTGGAGAGCGGGTGGAGGAGCTGCCGGAGGATCCAGACCCGGTTCAGCGTCAGCTGCTCCATCAGCAGCTCTTCCTTGCGGGTACCCGACTTGTTGATGTCGAGGCAGGGGAAGATCCGCTTCTCCATCAGCTTCCGATCGAGGACGATCTCGGAGTTACCCGTGCCCTTGAACTCCTCGAAGATCACCTCGTCCATCCGCGAGCCGGGGTCGATCAGCGCGGTGCCGATGATCGTCAACGACCCTCCCTCCTCGATGTTGCGCGCCGCGCCGAAGAACCGCTTCGGCTTGTGGAGCGCGTTCGAGTCGACGCCGCCGGAGAGGATCTTGCCGGAGGGCGGGACCACCGCGTTGTAGGCCCGGGCCAGGCGGGTAATCGAGTCGAGGAGGATCACCACGTCCTTGCCGCACTCGGCGAGGCGCTTCGCCTTCTCGATCACCATCTCCGCCACCGCCACGTGGCGCGTCGCCGGTTCGTCGAAGGTCGAGGAGATCACCTCGCCCTTGACGCTCCGCTCCATGTCGGTGACCTCCTCCGGCCGCTCGTCGATGAGCAGCACGATGAGGATCACCTCCGGGTGGTTGGCGGTGATCGCGTGCGCCATGTTCTGCAGGAGCACGGTCTTGCCAGCCCGGGGCGGGGCGACGATCAGGCACCGCTGGCCCTTCCCCACCGGGGTGAGGAGGTCGATGATCCGCGTGGTCATCTCCGCGGACTCGTGCTCGAGGGTCAGCTTCTTGTTCGGGTAGAGCGGCGTCAGGTTGTCGAAGAGGACCTTCTGCGCGTTCTCCTCGGGCGTCGAGTAGTTGATCGACTCGACCTTGAGGAGCGCGAAGTACCGCTCCCCCTCCTTCGGCTGCCGGACCTGGCCGCTGATGGTGTCGCCGGTGCGGAGGTTGAAGCGCCGGATCTGCGACGGCGAGACGTAGATGTCGTCCGGGCCGGGGAGGTACGAGAAGTCCGGCGAGCGGAGGAAGCCGAAGCCGTCGGGGAGCACCTCCAGCGTGCCCTCGCCGTAGACCCGGCCCCGCTGCACCGCCCGCGCCTGGAGAATGGCGAAGATCAGGTCCTGCTTGCGCATCCCGCCCGGCGCCTCGACCCCCAGCTCCTGGGCCATCTGCGCCAGCTGCGCGGTCTTGAGCCGCTTCAGCTCGGTGAGGTTGACGACGATCTCCTCGCCGCCGGCCTCCAGCTCCGGCTCGGGCTCCTCCTCCTCCACCACCGCCAGCCCGGGCGCGGCGGCGGCCTCGGCCAGAACCTCGGGCAGGATCGCCTCGTCCTCCTCGAGGGCCGCGGCCTCTTCCGCCTCGCGCGCCTCCTCGTAGGCCCGGGCCTCTTCCGCCTCGAGGGCCTCGACGAACGAGGCCGGCGGCGGCGGCTGCACCGGCGCCTCGACCACGGGGGCGGCCCTCCGTCCCCGGCGGGGCCGGGCGCCTTCGGCAGCGGGCTTCCGCCGCGGCTTCTTGGGCGCGTCGTCCTTCGCCCGGGAGGCCTTGCGGC
>JAEZJH010000337.1 GCA_023436385.1 Pseudomonadota bacterium | reverse complement strand
CGAGATCCGGCTGGGCCACGGCCGCGCCGAGTTCGCCGGGCTCCTCCCCGGCGGCGCCGCGCCGGCGTGGGCCTCGGGCCTCGCCTACCCCGGCCTCGGCCTGGTGATCGTCGACGTCCAGGCCTCGGCCCGGGGCGGCGACGTCGGCCAGGTGCTCCGGCACGAGCTGGCCCACATCGCCCTGGCCCGTGCCGGCGGCCGGCGCCTGCCGCGCTGGTTCTCCGAGGGCTTTGCCATCCTCCACTCCGGCGAGTGGTCGCTCTCCCGGAGCATGGTCCTGGCCCGGGCCGCCGGCGCCGACGCCCTCCTCCCGGTCTCCGACCTGGTGCGCGGTTGGCCGTCCTCCCCCACCGACGTCGACCTCGCCTACGCCCAGAGCGTCTCGCTGGTGAACTTCCTGCTCCGGGTCAACGACGGCGCCGCGGTCCACCGGCTGATCCACGAGCTGGGCCGGGGCCTCGCCTTCGACGACGCCTTCTTCGCCGCCTTCGGCCAGCCGGTGGCCGGCGCGGAGATCGACTGGAAGCGCTCGCTCCAGTCGCGCTGGGGCTGGCTCCCGATCGCCTTCGATCCCAACCTGGCCTGGGGCCTGGCCGCCCTGCTCCTCGCCGCCGGCGCCCTCCGGGTCCGCTACCGCCACCGCAAGCGTCTCGCCCGGCTGCCGGACGAGCCCGCGGACGACCTCGACGAGGGGGCCGAGGACGGTCCCTGGAACGCACCGCTCGAGGGCCCGGTCGGCCTTCCGGCGGACGCCGAACCGGTACCGGGGCCCGGGATGCGGCCGGAGGGTCGGTCCGCGCCTGCGCCCGCGGTCGCGGTTGCGGAGGACCGCCCCCGGTTGCCCGAGGCACAGGCCAGCGATTCTCAGGAAAGCGATTCCGATCCCCGCGATTCCCGGGCCAGCGATTCCGCGGCCAGCGATTCCGCGGCCGACCAGTCTCAGGCCGGCGATGCCAAGGCCGACGAGTCTCGGTCCGGCCAATCCGAACCCGACGGAGTGACGCGCCGGCGTCGTCTCGACTCGTAGACCCGGTCGCGCCCCGCGAGCCGGGCGGCCCGGAAGCCCACCTCCCGCGCGGTTAGTGCGCCTCCGCCCAGTTGGCGCCGACGCCGACATCGACCAGGAGCGGGACCGCCAGGCTGGCTGCGCCCTCCATCTCCTCCTTGGCCAGCTGGACCACCCGGTCCGCCTCGGCGGCCGGCGCCTCGAAGACCAACTCGTCGTGGACCTGGAGGAGGAGCCGGGCGGAGAGGCCGCTCTTCGCCAACCGCTCGTCGACGCGGATCATCGCCCGCTTCACGATGTCGGCGGCGGTCCCCTGGATCGGCATGTTGATCGCCGCCCGCTCTGCCGCCTGCCGGAGCGCCGGGTTCCGGGAGTGGAGATCGGGGAGGAAGCGGCGGCGCCCGGCGAGGGTCTCCACCTTGCCGGTCCGCTTGGCCTCCTCGAGCAGCCGATCGATCCAGGACTTCACCCCGGCGTACTTCTCGAAGTAGCGCTGGATGATTGCCTTGGCCTCGCCGCCGGGGATGTCGAGGCGGGTGGAGAGGCCGTAGGCGGAGAGGCCGTAGGCCACCGCGTAGTTGATCATCTTCGCCACCCGCCGCTGCTCCGGGATCACCTGCTCCTCCGGGACCCCGAAGACCTCCGCGGCGGTGCGGGAGTGGACGTCGGCGCCGGCGAGGAGCGCGTTGACCAGGCCCGGATCCCCGGTGACGTGGGCGAGGATGCGCAGCTCGATCTGCGAGTAGTCGGCGGAGACCAGCACCTTCCCCGGCTCGGCGACGAAGCAGGAGCGGATCCGCTTCCCCAGCTCGGTGCGGATCGGGATGTTCTGCAGGTTCGGGTCGTTGGAGGAGAGCCGGCCGGTCTCGGTGCTCGCCTGCCAATAGGTGGTGTGCAGCCGCCCGTCGGCACCGACCAGCGCCGGCAGCGCGTCGACGTAGGTGCCCTTCAGCTTCGAGAGCTGCCGGTGCTCGAGGATCGCCCGGGGCAGCGGGTGCTCCTGGGCAAGCTTCTCGAGGACCTCGTGATCGGGGGAGGGGCCGGTCTTGGTCCGCTTCACCACCGGCAGCTTCAGCTCCTCGAACAGTACCTGGGCGAGCTGCCGGGGCGAGCCGACGTTGAACTCCCGGCCCGCGGCGGCGTGGCACTCGGCGAGGCGCTGGGCCAGGGTGCGATCGATCTCCCGGCCCAGCTCCCGGAGCCGCTCGACGTCGAGGCGGATCCCCTCCCGCTCCATCCGCGCCAGGATCGGCACCAGCGGGACCTCCAGGTCCCGGTAGAGCGGGCCCAGGCCCTCGGCCTCCACCTCCCGGGAGAGCCGGGCCTCCACCTCCAGCGCCGCCGCCGCCGCCCGGCCGGTCCAGGTCGCGGCCGCCCGGGGCTCGAGCTCGGCGAGCGGCTTCCGCTCCTTGCCCACCCCCGCCACCGCGCCGTACTCGACCATCTCGCAGCCGAGCCGCTCGCGGCCCAGGTCGGTGACGTCGAAAGTCTTTCGGGCCGGGTTGAGGAGGTAGCAGGCCAGCTCGGCGTCGCCGGCCGGGCCGGGAAGCTCGAGGCCGGCGCTTTTCAGGAGCACGAGATCCCGCTTGGTCTGGATCCCGACCCAGGCCTTGCCGGCGAGGGCCCGGCCCAGGGCGGGCAACACCCGCGACGGCGACAGCTGCGGGCCGACGAACATCCCCCGGTGCCCGAGCGGCAGGTAGGCCGAGGGTCCTCCCGGGACGGCCACGGCCACGCCCGCCAGCGCGGTGGCAGCGGGGCCGTGGAGCACCTCGTCGGGCGGCGCGGCCCGGAGGCCGACCCGCTCCGCCCCGGCG
>JAEZJH010000272.1 GCA_023436385.1 Pseudomonadota bacterium | reverse complement strand
AGATGGTACTCCGCCCGTGGTCGGTTGCTAGGAAATTCGTGGCGTGTCTGTTTCGCCCCACGGCGACATCCACCCGCCCGAGTACGTTTGGACCCGGAGCAAGAAAGCCCATCCAGTGGCCCGTCTCCCCGGCGGTGGCTCCGCGGGCCGTCGTTTTTGGTTCAGCGGGCTCATCGCCGAGGAGAAAACGACCAGGGCCGGTAGGCCCGCCGGAGTGCCTCGATCGGCCCTCCGGTCGCTTGCAGTCGCTTGCGGCCAGAGCAAACGCGAGAAACCATTGCATTTGTGTATACAAAAATTCATGGGCGCTCCTCGGGCGGACGAAGGAGGACCATGTTCCGGAGGCCCGCCGGCCGGCGTCTCCTCGGGGCGGATTCGGCTCGCGGCTCGGGGAGCGATCCGTGTTCCGATGTGGAACGGCCGCGGGCGTTTTCGCAGTCCCGCGGAAAGGTCGTGTCCGCTTTTCGGCTCGGCATCCGTCCTACCGGCGGGAGGTCCCGCCATGGAGCGTCGAGGGCGAAGCCGAGAGTGTGACGTCGCGGGAGAGAGCGAGCGCCGCCGGGGTCGTCGTCCGGCCGATCCCGACGAGAAGACCGCCCCCTTCAGCCTGCGGCTGACGAACGGGGAGCGCGCCCTCGTCGACCGCGCGGCCCGCCGCACCACGGGAGCCCCGAGCGTCGCGGCCTGGGCGCGATCCGCCTTGGTCGGGGCCGCGCGCGCCGAGCTCGCCAAGGAGCTTCCGGGCGCGGGCGAGGCTGCTCTGCCGGGCAGGATGAAAGAGGTCGGGTAGTCGCTTCGGGAGAGGGTGCCCGGCAGCGCCCGCCATCGGCTCACGGGAGGACGTCCGGATCCCGAAGGTTCCGCAGGGCCGCCGGTTGACCCGGCCCCCCGGCCCGCGCCACCCTCGGCGAATGACCGGCACCCTGCCTCCCGACGAGCACGACTCGTTCGACCTGCCCGAAGTCCTGCCGCTCCTCCCGATCCGGGACCTGGTGGTCTTCCCGTACATGATCGTCCCGCTCTTCGTGTCGCGGGACGTCTCGATCGCCGCCATCGACGAGGCGCTGGCCAAGGACCGCCTGGTCTTCCTCGCTGCCCAGCGCGACTCCGCCCTCGACAGCCCCGGCCGCGACGACGTCCACGTGATCGGCACCGTCGGGATGATCATGCGGATGCGGAAGCTCCCCGACGGCCGGATCAAGATCCTGGTCCAGGGGCTGCTCCGGGCCCACGCCCACGAGTTCCTCCGGGACAAGCCGTCGATGCAGGTGCGGATCGGCCGCGTCGCCGAAACGCCGGCCGGCGAGCTGACCGTCGAGACCGAGGCGCTGATGCGCTCGGTGAAGGAGAGCCTGGAGCGGCTGATCCAGACCGGCAAGCAGCTCCCCGCCGACATCATGCTGGTGATCGGCGGGATCGCCGACCCCGGGCGCCTCGCCGATCTGGTCGCCTCGAACCTGGGGCTCAAGGTCCCCGAGGCCCAGGCGATCCTCGAGACCCCGGATCCGATCGAGCGGCTCCGCAGCGTCAACGACCACCTCGAGAAGGAGGTGGCGGTCCTGCAGATGCAGCAGCGGATCCAGTCGCAGGCCAAGGAGGAGCTGACCAAGACCCAGCGCGAGTACTGGCTCCGGGAGCAGCTCCGGCAGATCCAGAGCGAGCTGGGGGAGGGCGACGGCAAGCTCGCCGAGCTGGAGGAGCTGGGGAGGAAGATCGAGGCCGCGGCGATGCCCGCCGAGGCCCACGAGGAGGCGACCCGGCAGCTGCGGCGCCTCGAGGGGATGCACTCCGACTCCGCCGAGGCGTCGGTGATCCGCACCTACCTCGACTGGCTGGTGGAGCTCCCCTGGTCGAAGACCAGCGACGACGTCCTCGACCTGAAGGCCGCCAAGGCGATCCTCGACGAGGACCACTACGGCCTCGACAAGGTGAAGGAGCGGCTCCTCGAGTTCCTCGGGGTCCGCAAGCTGAAGAGCGACATGAAGGGCCCGATCCTCTGTCTGCAGGGCCCTCCCGGCGTCGGCAAGACCTCCCTCGGCCGCTCGATCGCCCGGGCGATGGGCCGCTCCTTCGTGCGCGTCTCCCTGGGCGGCGTCCGCGACGAGGCGGAGATCCGCGGCCACCGCCGCACCTACGTCGGCGCCATGCCCGGCAAGATCGTGCAAGGGCTGAAGACCGCCGGCACCGCCAACCCGGTGTTCATCCTCGACGAGATCGACAAGCTGGGCGCCGACTTCCGCGGCGATCCCTCCTCGGCGCTCCTCGAGGTCCTCGATCCCGAGCAGAACGCCCACTTCCGCGACCACTACCTCAACGTCGACTTCGACCTCTCGAAGGTCCTCTTCATCGCCACCGCCAACGTCCTCGACACCATCCCGGCGGCGCTCCGCGATCGCATGGAGGTGATCTCCATCGCCGGCTACACGGAGCTCGACAAGCTCCACATCTGCCGGCGGCACCTCCTCCCCAAGCAGCTCGGCGAGCACGGCCTCTCGCCGGAGCTGTGCGAGGTGACCGATCGCGCCCTCAAGGCGATGGTCCGCGGCTACACCCGCGAGGCGGGGCTCCGGAACCTCGAGCGGACCGTCGCCGCGGTCTGCCGGAAGGTGGCCCGGAAGGTCGCCGAGGGCCGCACCCGAAAGACGACCGTCACCGCGAAGAGCCTCTCGCGCTGGCTGGGCCCGGCGCGGTTCCACGAGGAGGGCGCGCTCTCCGCCGACGAGGTGGGCACCGTCACCGGTCTCGCCTGGACCCAGGCCGGCGGCGAGGTCCTGCGGATCGAGGCGGTGGCCACCAGGGGCAAGGGCGGCTTCATCCTCACCGGCCAGCTGGGCGAGGTGATGAAGGAGTCGGCTCGCGCCGCGCTCTCCTGGGTGCGCGCCCACGGGCCGGAGCTGGGCGTCCCCGACGGCTGGTTCGAGGACAAGGAGATCCACATCCACGTCCCCGCCGGCGCCATCCCCAAGGACGGGCCCTCCGCCGGCGTCTCGATGGCCACCGCGCTGGTGTCGGTGGCCACCGGAGTCCCGGTCCGGCGCACCGTGGCGATGACCGGGGAGATCACCCTCCGCGGCCGCCTCCTCGCCATCGGCGGGCTCAAGGAGAAGCTCCTCGCCGCCCACCGGCACGGCCTCGCACAGGTGGTGATTCCCAAGGAGAACGAGCGGGATCTGGCGGAGGTGCCGGCGGTGGTGCGGAAGCGCCTCGAGGTCCACCCGGCGGAGACGCTCGACGAGGTCCTGGCGCTGGCCCTGGCTGGCGGCAAACCGGTCGCGCCGAACCGCGCCGCCTATCCCCGGCACCTCGCGCCGCGGGACTCCGCCCTGCGCGAGGCGAAGAAGAAGGCCGAAAAGAAGGACGAGAAAGAGGCCAAGCGGAAGAGCCGGCCGGAGGCCGAGCGGAAGGCGAAGGACGCGAAGCGGGACGCGAAACGGAGAGACGACCGGAAAGACCGGAAGAAGGACGCCAAGAAGCACGAGCGGCGTGCCCGTGTCCCATGATCCGGGGATGGCGCTGCCGGTTGGGCCATCCCCGAGGTGCGTGTTAGCATTGGGCCGATTTCCGGGCGGGGGACCGGTCCCCGGCGAGGGCCGATGGTCCAGATCAACCAGGCGCAGCGCGAGCTGACCCTCAAGGTCGTCTACTACGGCCCCGCGCTGAGCGGGAAGACCACCAACCTCCAGGCGCTGCACGATCGCGTCGCCTCGGAGGTCCGGGGCCGCCTGCTCACCGTCGACACGAAAGACGATCGGACGCTCTTCTTCGACGTCCTCCCGGTCTCCTTCCGCTCCGGCTCCGGCCTGCGGGTCAAGCTCAAGCTCTACACCGTGCCGGGCCAGGTGATGCACGCCTCCACCCGGCGGCTCGTCCTCCAGGGCGCCGACGCGGTGGTCTTCGTCGCCGACTCCCAGCGCTCCCTCACCGCCGCGAACAACGACGCGTGGCGGAACATGCTCGAGGACATGCGGCAGAACGGGATCGATCCCGACACCTGCCCGATGGTGATCCAGTTCAACAAGCGCGATCTCCCCGACGCCCGGAGCCTCCCGGAGCTGGAGGAACTGGCCAAGAAGGGCAAGGAGCCGATCTACCCGGCGGTGGCGATCCGCGGCGAGGGCGTGGTGGAGACGCTCTACGGCCTCCTCGAGCTGACCTACCGCCACCTCGATCGGCAGTACGACCTGAAGAACAAGTTCGGGCTCTCCGAGGAGGAGTTCCTCGGGCAGCTCTTCAAGCACCTCGATCTCCGGAACGGGATGGCCGGCGCCGGCGGGATGGGCGCGCCATGAGCGACCCCGTCCTCGAGCCCCAGCTCCCGCTGGGCGAGCTGCTCGATCTCCGCTCCTTCGGCGAGGTCTGCCGTTCCTTCGTCGAGCTCTACAAGATCGGCCTCAAGGTCTTCGACGCCAGGGGCAACAAGCTGGTCGACATCAAGGTCGGCTCCGGCGACTTCTGCGGCTACGTCTTCACCGACGCGGAGGGCGCGCGTCGCTGCACCGCCACCGTTCACCGGGTGAAGAGCGAGGCCCTCGAGAGCACCGGCGCCCGGGTGGTGCAGTGCTTCACCGGTGCCCGCTACCTGATCCTGCCGCTCCAGCACGACGACCGGCCGCTCGGCCGTGCGGTGTTCGGGCCCTACGTCCCCGACGATCTCGCCGCGCTCCCGCCCACCTTCACCGAACTCGGGAATCTCGACTTCGGTCGGGCCCGGGAGCTGATGGCCCGGATCCGCCGCACCTCCGACGCCACGGTCGGCCGGATCCTCGAGCACTTCGTCAAGGTGGTCGACGTCCTCGTCTTCAGCGCCTACAAGGTCCACGTCACCAGCCGCCTGCACATCGCCTCGGTCCGCGAGGCGTATCGCGAGCTCACCGACAAGAACGCCCGCCTCGAGGCGACCAACCGCAAGCTCCAGGAACTCGACCAGCTCAAGTCGAACTTCCTGGCCACCGTCTCCCACGAGCTGCGGACGCCGCTCACCTCGATCATCGGCTACTCGGAGATGCTGGCCGAGGGCCTCGCCGGCTCCCTCACCGCCGAGCAGCTCGAGTACGTGCGGACGATCATGGAGAAGGGGGTCAGCCTCCTCGGGCTGATCACCTCGATCCTCGATCTCACCCGCATCGAGGCCGGCAAGCTGAAGCTCTTCCCCGAGCCGATCGATCTCGACGATCTCCTCGAGAACGCGGTCTCCTGCGTGCGGCCCCAGGCGCTGAAGAAGGGCCTCGAGGTCTCGCTCTCGGTGGGCGAGGGGCTGGGGCGGCCGGAGCTCGATCGGGAGAAGCTCCGGCAGTGCCTGGTGAACCTCCTCGCCAACGCGGTGAAGTTCACCGGTCCGGAAGGGCGGGTCAGCGTCGTCGCCCGGCGCGCGGACCGGATCCCGGCCACCGCCACCGGCCGCTTCGACGGGCCCGACCAGTACTTCGTCCTCGAGGTGGCGGACACCGGGATCGGCATCCCCCCGGAGCAGCAGGCGCGGATCTTCGAGACCTTCTACCAGGTGGACGGCGGCACCACCCGGGAGTTCGGCGGCGCCGGGCTCGGGCTCTCGATCGTGCGGAGCTACGTCGAGGCCCACGGCGGCGAGATCGCGGTCTGGTCGGAGCCGGGCCAGGGCTCGCGGTTCACGCTGCTCCTGCCGCGGGTGGTGGTGCCGGCGGTGACGCCGGGGCCGTCGTCGGGACCCTCCGCGTCCACCTCGGGCCCCGCCGATCGATCGGCCGAGGGCCGGGTCGCCGAGGGGCGCTGACCAACGTGC
>JAEZJH010000226.1 GCA_023436385.1 Pseudomonadota bacterium | reverse complement strand
GCAGATCGCTGTTGACGAGTACCTGGTTGCCTACCAGATCGAGGAGAAACTCGTCCTCCTGACGGTGGACCGGAACGGCGCCGTCGATGAGTCGAAGACGATGTCGATCTCCGATCCGGACGGGGTTATGGCCTTCAGCCAGCCGACCGTGTCGTCGAAGGGCGTCGCCTACCAGGTGCAGGATCCGTCCGGGACGGCCGTTCCCAACAAGATCGGCGTGTGGGATTTCGCCAAGGAGGACAACTACCTCATCGAGAGCGCGGACATTGGCTCGAGGTGTCGTGAGTTGATCCAGCCGCGCCTCGGCGGGACGGAAGGGAAGTTCCTGGTCTTCCTGGGGGCTGACTGTGACGTTACCTACGACGGTGACAAGAACGTCCTCTTCGTGATCAACATCGCCTCCGGCGACGTCTTCAGGTACCCCTTCCCCGGCAATCCGGTGTATTCCCGGTTCCAGCTGGTATATGGGGCCCGTTACGACATCGTCGGGTCGGTGATCGTCCTGGTCGACGGTGGCGAAGAAATCCACTATCTCGCAATGGACCTGTAACCGGCGAAAGCGTCTGCCCGGGGCCGAACGGCCCCGGGGCACCGGAGCTTCGATGGTCACGAATCGTTCGGGCGCCCGTGAGTTTGGCCGGACTCTCCTGCCGTTCGCGCTGGCAGCATGTTGGACGCTGACCGGATGCCCGGGGACTGACTCCGGACACCACCCGGTGGGCGTGGGCGGCGAGGGCGGGACGCCGGTGGCGTGCGACGTGGACGGCGACGGCCACGAGGCGCTCGAATGCGGTGGAGACGACTGCGACGACCGCAATCGTTACTTCCATCCCGGGGCAACCGAGACCTGCGGGGACAACCTCGACCAGAACTGCAGCGGCGTCGCCGACGAGGGGTGCGAGTGCCGCCCGGGGGAATACCGTACCTGCTATCCACCTGGGCTCGACCATTCGACCCGGAACGTTGGTGCGTGTGTGGATGGCCTGCAGAAATGCGAGACTGCCGGCCGGTGGCAGGACGCCTGTGAAGGCGCGGTGGTTCCCGCCGAGGAGGAGACCACCGCGGACGGTGTCGACCAGGATTGCGACGGGATCGCCGACGGCGGCCTCCTCAACCGGTGCGGTGAGCCGGGGCCGCTCGGTGACGAGAGCTGCGGGAACGGGCTCGACGACGATTGCGACGGGCGGATCGATCCCCCGGAACTCTGCTCGCTCCACTGCGGGCAGATCGATCCGCTCGCCCCGCCCGCCGGCCGGGAGTGCTGCGTGGTCGATCCGGACGACGGGAGACTCTCCCGGTACCCGGTCCGCTTCTCACGTCGATGTGTCGAAGGGGAAGGGCTCCCGGCCTGCGAAAGCGCCGAGCGGGAGTGCCTTGCCCTCACCCCGGGCGCCGTTTGTGTGAAGGCGTGTCGGGACACCGACGGGGATGGAACGGTCGATCGGTGTCTCTGCGGGATCAATGGCGGGGGAACGGAGCCGGAGGCGAGCGAGGCCTGCGGCTTTGCGACGCCCTGTATCCGGGAGGACTGCGCCGACAAGCGGAGCCAGCCCTGTTACTCCGGGCCGCCGGCGACCCTGGGGGTGGGGATCTGCCGGGCGGGCCGCCACTCCTGCGAGGTCGACGGCGCCGGGGCCCGCTCCTGGTCGAGTTGCGAGGGAGAGGTCCTCCCGGCGCTCGAGGTCTGCGGCAACGGCCTCGACGACGACTGCGACGGGGCGATCGACGAGGCGGACGGGGCCACCGGCCGGCGCTGTGGGTTGCCCGGTTGTACGCCGGATGCCCCGGAGATCTGCGGGAACGGCCTCGACGACGACTGCGACGGGCAGGTGGACGAGGGCTGCCCGGCCACGGCGGTGGAACAGGCGTGTTTTCGCGGACCGGCCTCGGCCCGCGGTCGCGGCGCCTGCCGGGACGGCGTCCAGCGGGCCGAGAACGGCTACTGGGGGCCGTGTATCGGAGACGTCCTGCCCGAAGGCGAGGCGTGCGGCGACGGCGTCGACTCCGATTGCAACGGCGCCGGTGGTCCGGGAGGCGTCGAGGATCCCGGGTGCTGCGCGGCGGCCGGGGAGGTCTGCGACGGCGTCGATCAGGACTGCGACGGCGTTCCGGACGACGGGGTCGCCGACGCCTGCGGGGCGTGTGGCGGTGCCTGCGAGGAACGCGCCCTGGCGGAGCCGGCGGACTGCAGCCCGGGGCGCAACCGGGCCTGTACCGGCCTGGAGCCCGTGACCGGCGATCCCTTGGGGGTCGTCCTCCGGACCGACAAGCGCGAGGGGCCCGAGGAGGAGGTGCTGCACCTCGGGAGCTCGTGGGACATGGCAGCGCAGTTCAGCATCACCCACCGCCGGCTGAACTGGGCGGTCCATCTGAACACCGCTGACGTCGAGGAGGTCGCCACCGCAGCCGACAACTCGGCCTGGTTCGCTTCCGATCGGGACTTCGGCGACGGTGGCCTTTGGCACGTTTCGGCGGGCGGAACGGTCCTCTGCCGGCAGGACGGGCGTTTTGCGACCATCGCGCTCGATCCCGAAGGGTACGTGTGGGCCGCCGCCTTCGACCCCCCGCGGTTGTTCCGCTTCCATCCGGAGCGGGTTCTCCTCTCCCGGAGCGATGGCAGCCCGTACCCCGACGGCCTTCCCCGCTGCGAACCCGTGGACCTCGATCCCGGCTCGCCGGAGGACGGCTTGGCCATTCCCTTCACGCTGGACGGCCTGACGGTCGATCGCCGGGGTATCCTCTGGGGAGCGCGGGACGTCCCCGGGGACTTCGGCAACGAGAATGTCCTCCGCCTCGACACGCTCACCCTCGACTGGACCACGATTCGCGCCAGCCACCCCCACCTTCCGGTGGCGGCGGCAAATGGGGACGCCTGGTTCTCCCGATGCAAAATTGGCTGGCCGACGGATCGCTGCGGGATGGGGTTCGTGCGCATCGATGGCGATGGGCCCTACGAGCCGGACGACACCGGCCCGACCCCTTACCAGCAGGTCTACCAACTGAAGGTGTATTCGAGCGACCCGAACTTCTGGATGGAGCACATCGCCATCGATGGCGGGGGTGCCGTCTGGGGGCTGTATGGGGGATTCCCGTACTTTCCGCGGGAGGCCGGATTCCTGGTTCGATTCCGCCCGGGCGACCTGCGACGGGACCTCTTCAGTCTTCCAGCGGGCTTCAGTGAGGACCTCTTTGTCGGCCTGGGCGTGGACTCGACCGGGGCCATCTGGACCACGGGAGGGGTACGGGGGCAGGGGTACTACCAGGTTCTCCGCCTCGACCCGGTTACCGGTACCTGGGACGTGTATCCGATCCCCCAACTCACCGAGGTGCCGTTCACCCTGGGCTCCGACATCACCGGCCTGGCCTCCCGGCGCCGGGTCATGCCGTATGGTCGTTGGCTCGAGACCGTGGACGCGGGCTGGAACGACGCTGAGTGGGTCTCGGTGGACTGGCAGGAGTACGAGCCCGCCGGGGCCGCGGTCAACCTCGCCGTCCGTTTCGCGGCCACGCGGGAGGATCTCGCGCGGGCGCCGGTGGGCTGCCGGTTCACCGATCCGCCCGCCGACCTCGCCGCCTGCGGGGACCTCCGCCGCCAGCGCTACATGTCCGTCGAGTTCGAGCTGACTCCGGGCCCCGCCGACGGCCTGCCCATCCTCCGCGACATCCGGACCGGCTGGACCCGGCGGTAAGGAGAGACACCATGCGTGCATTTGCGCGGTTTGCTTTCCTCGCCGCCGTCGTCTGCCTCCCGGCCTGTGGCGAGGACGAACTGGTCGACGACGGCGAGCTGTCGGTGGAGCCGGCCGAGCTCGATTTCGGCCCGGTCTACGTCGGCGAGGAGACCCGGCGTCCGGTCCGGTTCTCCAACGCCAGCCGGGCGGCGGTGACCGTCCGGGCCGGCGGCCTGCCGGCCGAGTTCGCCCTGGAGCCGGCGGAGCTGGTGGTCCCGTCGGGCGCCCGGGTCCTCGCCGACCTCCGCTACCGGCCCGGCGCGGCGGGGACCCACGAGGCCACGGCGACCTTCCCCGACGGCGCCACGGTCGCCCTCCGGGGCCGCGGGGTGGAGCGGTCGGTGGAACTCCCGGCGCGCCTCGACTTCGGCCGGGTGCTCGTCGGCGGGGCTCGCGTCACCCTGCCCCTGGAGGTCCGGAACGCCGCCGAGCTGCCGGTGAGCCTCCGGTTCCGGGTGGAGGGCGCTCCCGCCGGCGTCTTCGAGGTCGGGGAGACCGCCGCCCTGGCCGGCGGGGGTCGCCTGGAGCTGCCGGTCCACTTCTCGCCCGCCGAGGCCCGGAGCTACGCCGCCCGGCTTCTGGTCGCGCCCTGCGAGGCCTGCGAGGAGCGGTCGGTGGAACTCCGCGGCGCCGGGACCTCGCTCGAGTACGGCGTCGATCCGGGCGAGATCGACTTCGGGCCGGTGGCCGTCGGCGAGGTTCGCCGGACCAGCCTCCGGATCTCGAACTATGGCGTGCTGCCGGTGGGCCTGACCGGGCTCCAACTCCTCCAGCCTCCCGGCGGCCCGTACGCGCTCGATCCACGACCCGGCTTGCCGGTGGCCCTCGATCCCGGCGGTTCCCTCTCGTTCGACGTGGTCTTCGCGCCCACGGCGGCGGGCGCGGTGGCCGGGACCATCCGGATGCAGCTCGGGCCGGACGTGGTAGACGTTCCGCTCGCCGGGTCGGGGTTCGACACGCTTCTCGCCGTCACCCCGGACCGCCTCGACTTCGGCGCCATCCCCCGGGGCGCCACCGCCAGCGCCACGGTGACGGTGAGCGCCACCGGCTCGCCGCTCCCGGAGGTCCGGGCGGAGCTGGTCGGCCCGGCCGCGTTCTCCCTGACCCCCGACCGGCCGCTCCCGGCCTCGCTCGACCGGCCGGTGACCCTCACCGTCCGCTTCACCGGGACGAGCGTGGGCCCGCAGGCGGCCGACCTCCGGATCGAGACGATGCTGCCGGGGGTCGGAGTCACCGTGCCGGTACGCGGCCAGGTGATCGACGCCCCTCCCTGCTCGCTGCAGCTTGCGCCGGCCGAGGTCCGCTTCGGCGCGGTCGCGGTGGGGGTCGAGCACCGTCGCACGCTGGCAATCCGCAACGCCGGCACCACCGGCTGTCCGGTGTGGGGTTTCGCCTTGGCGGAGGACGCGTCGTCCCGCTTCGCCTTGCCCGAGATCGACTCCTCCCTCCGTACCCTCGCCGCCGGCGAGATCCTCGAGGTGCCGGTGACCTATCGCGCCGACGAGCCCTCTGCCGGTCTCGACCGCGCCGGCCTGGAGTTCCGGGCGGCGGGCCTCCCGCCCTTCCTCGTCCCCATCTCCGCGGCGGCGACGGCCTGGGACCTGGTCCTCCTCCCCGCGGCGCTGGACTTCGGCCGGACGCCGGCGGGCGCCTCCCGGCTCGCCCAGGCCGTCCTCGAGAACCGCTCCGGGGCCTCGGCCACGGTCGCCGGCGTGACGGTGGCGGGCGAGGCCTTCGGGTTCGCCGGCGCCCCGGCGCTCCCGGCCTGGGTGACGC
>JAEZJH010000219.1 GCA_023436385.1 Pseudomonadota bacterium | reverse complement strand
GGCGTTCGAGCCCAAGCTGATCGAAGGCAAGGCGATCCAGCTGCACCCGCTGGTCTGCGCCGCCTTCAACGCCGACTTCGACGGCGACCAGATGGCGGTCCACGTCCCGCTCTCCATCGAGGCCCAGATGGAGGCGCGGGTGCTGATGATGTCGACGAACAACATCCTCAGCCCCGCCCACGGCAAGCCGATCATCGTGCCGACGCAGGACATCGTCCTCGGCATCTACTACATGACCCGGGCCCGCGAGTTCGCCCGGGGCGAGGGCAAGGTCTTCTCGTCGGCGGCCGAGGGCCGGGCCGCGTACGACCACGGCGAGGTCGAGCTGCAGGCGAAGATCACCTGCCGGATCTTCGGCAAGCGCCAGGAGACCACCGTCGGCCGGGTGCTCCTCTCCGACATCATGCCGGAGGCGATCCCCTTCGACGCCTACAACAAGGTCCTCGACAAGAAGTCGCTCGGGAACCTCATCGACCTCTGCTACCGGCTCTCCGGCGAGAAGGAGACCGTCCTCCTCGCCGACCGGATCCGGACGATGGGGTACACCAACGCCACCCGGGCCGGCATCTCCATCGCCCTGAAGGACATGCTGATCCCCGCCGCCAAGAAGCCGCTCCTCGAGGGCGCGCAGAAGGAGGTCCGGGAGATCGAGGAGCAGTACCTCGAGGGTCTGATCACCGACGGCGAGCGGTACAACAAGGTGATCGACATCTGGGCGCAGATCGGCGAGCAGATCGGCACCGAGATGATGACCGAGCTGTCCACGGAGAAGGTGCGCCGGGACGGCGAGGAGCGGACCCAGCCCTCGTTCAACTCGATCTACATCATGGCCGACTCGGGTGCCCGAGGCTCCGTGCAGCAGATCCGGCAGCTCGCCGGTATGCGCGGCCTGATGGCCCGCCCCTCCGGCGAGATCATCGAGACCCCGATCACCGCCAACTTCCGCGAGGGCCTCACCGTCCTCCAGTACTTCATCTCCACCCACGGCGCCCGCAAGGGCCTCGCCGACACCGCGCTCAAGACCGCGAACTCGGGTTACCTGACCCGGCGTCTCGTCGACGTCGCCCAGGACGCGATCATCACCGAG
Source organism: Pseudomonadota bacterium (assembly GCA_023436385.1). Lineage (GTDB taxonomy): Bacteria > Myxococcota > Myxococcia > Myxococcales > Vulgatibacteraceae > JAEZJH01. Next base: position 1,632 of record JAEZJH010000219.1, on the reverse strand, counting down.
CACGACTGCGGGACCCTCGACGGCATCACCATGGAGGCGCTGAAGGAGGGCGGCGAGATCATCGAGCCGCTCGGCGAGCGCATCCTCGGCCGCGTGGCCCTCGACGACGTCCTCGACCCGGTCACCGGCGAGGTGCTGGTCGCCGCCAACGAGGAGATCGACGAGGCCAAGGTCAAGCGGATCGAGAACGCCGGCCTCGACCGGGTGAAGATCCGCTCGGTGCTCACCTGCTCGGCGCGCCGCGGCATCTGCATGGAGTGCTACGGCCGCGACCTGGCCCGCGGGCGTCGGGTCAACTTCGGCGAGGCGGTGGGCGTGATCGCCGCCCAGTCGATCGGCGAGCCCGGCACCCAGCTGACGATGCGGACCTTCCACATCGGCGGCGCCGCGTCGCGGCGGGCGGAGCAGTCGACCATCGAGAACCGCGCCGCCGGCCGGGTGAAGTACCTCGACATCCAGACGGTGCAGAAGAACGACGGCAGCCTGGTGGCGATGAACCGCAACGGCGAGCTGGTGATCGTCGACGAGTCGGGCCGCGAGCGCGAGCGGTACGGCGTGGTCTACGGCGCCAAGCTGCTCGTCCCCGACGGCACCTCCGTCGAGGCGAACACGCTCCTCGCCGAGTGGGACCCGTACGCGATGCCGATCGTCGCCGAGGTGGGCGGCACGGTGAAGTTCGGGGACATCCTCGAGGGCGTGACCATGAGCGAGCAGCTCGACGAGGTCACCGGTCTCTCGCGGAAGGTGGTCATCGAGTCGAAGGACCCGGACACCCGGCCCCGCATCTCGATCAAGGATGCCGACGGCGAGACCAAGGCGATCCCGGGCACCGAGCAGGTGGCCCGCTACTTCCTCCCGGTGGGCGCGAACATCACCGTGGCGGAAGGCGACGAGATCGGGCCTGGCGAGGTGATCGCCCGTATCCCCCGGGAGACCACCAAGACCAAGGACATCACCGGCGGTCTCCCCCGGGTCGCGGAGCTGTTCGAGGCCCGCAAGCCGAAGGAGTTCGCGGTCATCTCCGAGATCGACGGCGTGGTCTCCTTCGGCAAGGACACGAAGGGCAAGCGGAAGGTGATCGTCACCCCGGAGATCGACGGGAAGCAGCGCCCCGACCTGGTCAAGGAGTACCTGATCTCCAAGGGCAAGCACATCAGCGTCCACCAGGGCGACCGCGTCCGCGCGGGCGAGGCCCTGATGGACGGCGCGCCGAACCCGCACGACATCCTTCGGGTGCTCGGCGTGAAGGAGCTGGCGCGCTTCCTGGTGGACGAGATCCAGGAGGTCTACCGGCTGCAGGGCGTGAAGATTAACGACAAGCACATCGAGACGATCGTCCGCCAGATGCTCCGCCGGATCCGCGTCACCGACGTCGGCGACACCAACTTCCTGATCGACGAGCAGGTCGAGAAGTTCGTCTTCCAGGAGGAGAACGAGCGGGTGCTGGAGCAGGGTGGCAAGCCCGCCGTCGGCGAGCCGCTCCTCCTCGGCATCACCAAGGCGTCGCTCTCCACCGAGTCGTGGATCTCCGCCTCCTCGTTCCAGGAGACGACCAAGGTCCTCACCGAGGCGTCGATCAGCGGCAAGATCGACTACCTGCGCGGCCTGAAGGAGAACGTGACCATGGGCCGG
>JAEZJH010000171.1 GCA_023436385.1 Pseudomonadota bacterium | reverse complement strand
GAGATGGCGCTGGTGGCGGCGGGCCGCGCGCTCCGGGAGACCCCGGACGACGCGGCCGCGCTGGCCCGGGCGATCGCCGTGGCCGACGCCGCGGATCTCGCGGACGAGCTGGCGGAGCTGTTGCTCGCCGCCGCCGATCGGGCCGCCACCGACGTCGGCAGGCTGGCTCTCCTCCGGGAGGCGGCCCGCCGCCTCGACTCCGCCGGCGAGGGGATCGCCGCCCGGGACGCCTGGAAGCGGGTGCGGATCCTCGCCGCCGACGACGATGAGGCCCTCCTCGCCCTGGCGCGGCTCCACCGGGCCGCCGGCGAACGGGAGGCCTACCTGGAGGTCCTGCGCACGCGGCTCCTCCGGGCGGAGGAGCCCGCGCTCCGCCGCGAGCTGCTCCTCGCCCTCGCCGACGCGCAGGAGGAGGCCGGCGACGTGGCCGGGGCCCTCACCAGCTGCCGCCGGGTCCTCGAGGGCGAGCCCCGCGACCGCGAGGCCTTGGCCCGGATGGATCGCCTCTGCACCAACGCCGAGCGCTGGGCCGACCTGGCGCTGGTGCTCGAGAAGGAGGCGCAGGGCGCCGCCGATCCCGCGGCGCGAGTCCCCTTCCAGCTTCGCCTCGCCGCGCTCAAGGCGTCGCGCCTCCTCGATCGCGAGGGGGCCGTGGCGATCTACGGCGAGATCCTCGCCGAGAACCCCGGGCAGGAGGAGGCGGTGGCCCGCCTCGAGGCGCTCCTCGACCGGGATCCGGACTGCACCGGGGCGGCCGAGCACCTCGAGGCGGCGTACTTCTCCACCGGCGCGTGGGCGAAGTACGCCGGCGTCCTCGACGAGCGGGCGGCGGCGACCACCGATCCGGACGCGCGGAAGGCGGCCCTCCTCGCCCTCGCGGAGGTCCGGGAGAAGCGGCAGGAGCGGCCCGACCTCGCCTTCATCGCCCTGGCCCGCGCGTTCCGGGAAGACCCCGCCGACGCCATGGTGCGCGACGAACTCGAGCGGGTGGCCCGGGACGCCGACTCGTTGGAGGAGCTGGGGGCGCTGTTCGAGGAGGAGCTGCCGCGGATCCGCGCCGGCTCGGTGGCCGCCGGGGTGGCGGTACGCCTGGGCACCCTCGCGGAGGATCGAGAGGGCCTCGAGGCCGCGCGCGCCTGGTACGAGCGGGCCCGGGAGCTCGATCCCTCCGTCGGAGCCCGGGCGCTGCCGGCCCTCGATCGGATCCACAAGGCGGCGGAGCGCTGGCCGGAGCTGGCGGATGTCCTCGAGGCCCGGGCGGCCCTCGAGGAGGACGTCGACGAGCGGGTGGCGGCGCTGTTCCGCCTGGCGGTCCTGGCCGAGGAGAAGCTCGGGGAGCGGGACCGGGCCGCGGCGGCGTACGAGCAGATCGTCGAGTTGGACGGCCGGCACCTCCCCTCGCTCCGGGCCCTGGAGCGGCTCTACGAGGAGGCCGGGCGGCATGACCGGCTCTACGAGGTGCTCCTCGCACAGCGGGACGCCGCGGGCGATCCCGCCTCCCGCGATCGGCTGGCCCTGCGGCTGGCCGAGGTGGCGGCCAAGGGGAGGAAGCAGCCGGACCGGGCGATCGGCCACCTCCTGGACCTCCTCGGCAAGAACCCGCGTCACGACGGCGCCCTCCGGGCCCTCGAGGCGCTCTACGAGGAGACCGGGCGCTGGCGGGAGCTGGCCTCGCTCCTCGAGACCCGGCTGTCGAGCACCGTCGAGCCCCGGGAGATCGCGCGCCTCCACGAGAAGCGCGGCTGGGTCCTCTCCAGCAAGCTGGCCGCCGGCGACGAGGCGCTCCAGAGCTACCAGGCGGTGCTGGAGCGGGATCCGCGGAACCGGAAGGCCCTCGAGGCGGTCCGGGAGCTGCAGCGGGAGAAGGGGGATCTCGAGGGCCTGGCGGCGACGCTGCGGCGCCTGGTGCCCCTGCAGGACGACTCGCTCGGCGTGAAGCGGGCGCGGCTCGACCTGGCCCGGGCCCTCGCCGAGCTGGGCCGCCGCGAGGAGGCGATCGACAACGCCCGGCGCACCCTCGACGTCGAGCCCCACGACGAGGAGCTGCTCGCCGGTGCCGAGGAGCTGCTCCTCTCGCAGGCGGCCTTCTCCGACGCGGTCCGGGCGATGGAGCTCCGGGCCTCGCGGCTCGGGCCGGAGCGGTCCGACGAGGCGGCGGAGCTCTGGGGCCGGATCGCCCGGCTCTGGGAGGAGCGGCTCGGCCGAAAGGAAGGGGCGGCGCAGGCCCTCGAGAAGATCCTCGAGCTCCGGCCCGGGGATCGGGAGGCCTTCGAGGCGCTCCGGACCCTCTACCGGGCCCTGGCCGACTGGCGGCGGATGGCGATCGCCACCGAGCGGTTCGCCGCGGCGATCGACTTCCCGGAGGAGCGCCTCGAGCTGCTGGTCGAGCTGGCGCGGATCCACGAGGAGCGCCTCGGGCAGAAGGAGGTGGCGCTGGCCAAGCTCGGCGCCGCCCTCGAGCATGCGCCCGACGACGAGGCGATCCGCCGGAGCCTCCGCCGGCTCGCCGACGACACCGGCGGCCACGAGGAGCTGGCGATGCTCCTCGAGTCGGTCGCCGACTCCCGGCCCCGGGGCGAGTCGGCCGCCTCGCTCTACCTCGAGCTGGGCCGGCTGCAGGACGAGATCCTCGACGACCCGACGGCGGCGGAGGGATCGTTCCGCCGGATCCTCGAGTTCGCGCCGCTCCACGCCGAGGCCACCGACGCCCTGGTCCGGCTCTTCGAGCGCCGGGGCCAGGATCGGCCCTACGTCCTCGCCCTCGAGCAGAAGCTCGAGGCGGTGACCACGCTCGAGGAGAAGAAGGCGATCCTCCACGCCATCGCCCGGGCCTACGACGAGCGGATGAGCGACGTGGACGAGGCGCTCGGCGCGCTGCAGCGCGCCCTCGACTTCGATCCCGGCGACCGGAACACCGTGGAGCAGCTGGGCGGGATCTACCGCCGGGAGCGGCGGTTCGCGGAGCTCTCGGAGCTGTGGGCCCGCGCCCGGGACGTCGCCGCCGATCTCGACGAGCGGGTGGAGCGGCAGCTGGCCATCGCCGCCCTGGTCGAGGACGAGCTCGCCGACGTGGAGGGCGCCGTCGCCGCCTACCGCCGGGCCCTCGAGCTCGACCCGACTTGCGAGCCGGCCCTCGACGCGCTCGAGCGGCTCTTCACCCGGCTCGACCGGCCTTCCGAACTCCTGCGGGTGATCGAGCGCCGCCGGGAGCTGGTCGCCGACGGCAAGGAGCGCGCCCGGCTCCTCCTCCGGGAGGCGGCGATCCACGAGGAGGCGCAGGACGATCCCGAGCGGGCGATCGGCTGCTTCGAGGAGGTGCTCCGGATCGACCCGGAGAACCTCGGGGCGGTGCGGGGCCTCGAGCGGCTCCTCGCCCGGACCGGCGACGTGGAGCGGCAGATCGCCGCCCTCGAGCGGCACCTCGCCCTGGTGGAGCGCGACCCCGCGGCCCGGGCGGAGGCGGTGGAGCTCCACGTCCGGATCGGCCAGCGGTTCCTCGTGGAGCTCGACCGGCCGGAGCGGGCGGAGACCTGGTTCGCCCGGGCCCTCGAGCTCGACCCCGACTGCCGCCAGGCGCTCTCCGGCCTCGCCCGGATCCACGAGCGGGCCGGCAACTGGCCGCTGGCCCTCGAGCACCTCCGGCGCGAGGCGCGGCTCGCCGGTGCCGCCGCCGAGGCGGTGGAGCTGCTTTTCCGCGTCGGCCAGCTCGAGGAGGAGCGGCTGGGTGACGCCGCCGCCGCCCGGCGATCGTACGAGCGAGCGCTGGAGATCGACCCGGGCCACCTCCCGGCGCTCCGCTCCCTCCGCGCCCTCCTGGAGCGCGCGGGCAACCTCGACGCGAGCCTGGAGATCCTGATCCAGGAGGCCACCCACGCCGTCGATCCCGGGGAGCGGGCCCGGCTCTGGACGGAGGTGGGGCGGATCCAGCTGGAGACCCGGGACGACCGGGAGGCGGCGGTCCGTGCCCTCGAGGAGGCGCGCCGGGCCGACCCGGCCCACCTCGCCGCGGCCCGGGGCCTGGCCGATCTCTACCTCGCCGCGGAGGACTGGGCCCGGGCCGAGGGCTGCCTCGACGTGGTCTGCGAGGGGCTGGCGGAGTCGGGCGATCCGGAGGCCGAGCGCGAGCTCCTCCAGCGCAGCTACCGGCTGGGCTACATCGCCCAGCGGCAGGGCAACGCGCCCAAGGCGCTGGCGTGCTACCGGCGGGCCTACGGGATCGATCCCACCCACCTGCCCGCCGCCGAGGGCCTCGCCCGCCTCCTCGCCGAGGCCGGCGAGCTCGACGAGGCGCGGAACGTCTACCAGGGGATCCTCCTCCATCACCGCGAGGAGCTCTCCGATCCGGAGTTGGTCGAGTTCCACTACGCCGTGGGCGAGCTCCGCCGGCGGCTGGGCGAGCCCGAGGCGGCGTTGAAGAGCCTCCGGAGCGCCCTCGAGCTCGATCCCTACCACCCCGAGGCCCTCCGGGCGTTCGTGGCGCTAACCGAGGAGGGCGGCCGGTTCGACGTCGCCTTCGCCTCCCGGCGCCGGCTTCTCGAGGTCCTCGAGGGAGAGGAGCGGCGGACGGCGCTCCTCGAGACCGCGACGATCGCCCGGGATCGGCTCGCCGATCCGTACCAGGCGATCGATTGCCTGCAGGCGGCGCTCAAGCTCGGCGGAACCGAGGCCGCCTCCCTCGCGGCCCTGGCCGCGCTCTACCGGGAGACGCGGCAGGCACAGCCGCTCGGCGAGACCCTCGAGCGCCTCGTCGCCGTGGACGGGATCGAGCGCGAGGAGGCGGTGAAGGCCCGCCTGGAGCTGGCCGGCCTCTACCGCGACGAGCTCCGTGACGAGCCGGAGGCGGCGAAGCGGGCGGTCGAGCACCTCGAGGTGGCCCTCGACCTCGACTGGAAGCGGGCCGAGGCCTTCGAGGCCCTCGAGACGATCCTCGGCGCGGCCCGCGACTGGACCGGGCTCGAGGCCGCCTACGTGCGGATGCTGAAGCGGATCCCGAAGGAGGAGGGGACCCGCGCGGCCCGGGTGCTGCTCTACCGGACCCTGGGCGATCTCTACCTCCGGGCGCTCCGGAACCCGGCGGCGGCCCTCGAGGCCTACCGGGCGGTGACGCTGATCGCCCCCGACGACGGGAAGGGCCTGCAGGCCTACGCCGAGCTCCTCGGCAAGAAGCCCGGGGCGGAGGCGGAGGCGATCGTCGCCCACCGGGCGGCGATCCGGGTGGCCGAGGATCCCGCCCGATCGGTGAAGGCGCTGGTGAAGCTCCATGCCCGGCGGAAGGAGTACGACCAGGCCCTGGTGGCGGCGCAGGTCTCGATCCACCTCCTGGGCCTGGGCGGCACCGACGAGGCGGGGATCGTCGGCCGGCTCCAGGGGTTCGCCAAGGACTCCGCCACCCACGGGCTCGACGAGGCCCGGTGGGCGCTCCTCTCCCATCCGGGCGCCCGCACCCCGGTGGCGGAGATCCTGGAGCTCCTGCAGGCGCACGTGGGGGCGCTCTTCGCGGTGGAGCCGGCGAAGCTCGAGGTGGCGGGGAAGCCGGTGCAGCTCGATCCGAAGCGGCGGATCGATCCCGCGAGGAGCGAGCTGTTCTTCGCCGGGGCCTACGCCCACGTGGCCCGGATCCTGGGCGTTCCGCCGCCGCCCCTCTACCCGGTGGCGGCGGCCCAGGGGATCCACGTGGTGGGGACCCACCCGCCGGCGATCGTGGCGGGGGAGGAGCTGTTCGGCGCGGCGCTCCGGAAGAAGGAGCTGTACTTCCTCCTGGCGAAGCGCCTCGCCTTCGCCCGGCCGGCCCTGACCATGGCGGCGCTCCACCGGGCGGAGTCCCTCGACTACCT
>JAEZJH010000168.1 GCA_023436385.1 Pseudomonadota bacterium | reverse complement strand
GCCCGGAGCGCGCCGTCTCCTCCACCCGCGGCGGCTCGCCGTCCCGGCCGGCGACGATCGGCCGCTCCCGGCCGTCCGGTCCCACCACCGCGTCGATCCGCGTCCCCTCCGGCGCCGCCAGGGCGTGGGGCTGGCCCACCACGGTGGGCGCCGGCGGCCGCTCCTCCAGCGCTCGCGACAGGTACCCGGCGGCCAACTGCAGGGTGGGCAGGAAGGAGGTCTGGATCGGCCAGTCGCTCCAGTCGCGATCGACGGTGGAGGTGTAGAGGAGCACCCGTCCCTTGCCGACGCCGCGCTCGACCAGCGCCGGGGCGCCGTCGTCGAAGGAGGCGATCACGTGGGCCTGTCCCTCGCGACCGGGCTGGAGCAGGAAGTAGCGGAAGGTCCGGGTGGCCACCAGGCCCTCCCGCCCCTCGCCGGCGAAGACCCGGACGATCGGGTGCGCCTCGTCGAGCTGGCCGAACCGCGCCGGCGGCTGCCCGGCGGCGCCGCGCTCCGCGGCCTCCTTCACCAGGTGCAGCGGGAGCGGGAGGAGCGGGCCCAGCGCCGCGTTGTAGGCGTCGGCGTCCACCTGATCGCCGACGGAGACGAAGAGCCCGCCGCCCCCTTCCACGAAGGTCCGGAGCCGCTCCGCCACCGCCGGCTCCGGGGCGCGGACGTTCAAGAGCAGCACCAGGTCGAGCCCGGTCAGCTCCTCCGACGGGAAGGTCTCCGCGTCCACGGTGCGGGTCTGCACCGGCGAGGCCCCGCCCATCCCCAGCGCCGCCTCGACGAAGAACGCCTCGTCCCGGAAGCGCACCGGCGAGGGCGCGCCGTCGACCACCAGCGCGTGGAGATCCCGGGGCACCAGCGCCGCGAAGGCCCGGGAGTCGTCGGCCCGGAGGCCGTCGGCGGCGAGCCGCACCGTCCCCACGAAGGCGCCGCCGGCGGGGAAGCGGTAGGAGAGGGTCTTCTCCGTGCCGCCGCCGGCGGGGAGATCGAGGAAGCTCTTCGCCACCACCGCGTCGCCGACCACCAGCTCCACCGGCAGGTTCGCGAGCGGCGCGCTCCCGAAGTTCCGCACGGTGAAACGGAAGGAGCGGCCGCGGGGCCCCACCTCCGGCGCCGGCCCCACCTCGAGCGAGGTGATCGCCACGTTGGGCAGCTCCTCGCCGCGGGCGGCGTCGAGCACCGTCACCTCCGGCCGGACCTCGCCCTCGGGCGTGGTCACCGTCGGCGGCGGCGCGTCGAGCCGCCAGGCCGCGGCGGTGAGATCGGTGAAGACGTAGATGCGCTTGCCGGGCACGGTCGACTCGCCCAGGGCCCGGGCCGCGGCGCCCAGGCAGGCGGCCAGATCCGCCGGCCGCTCCGAGCCCTCCACCGCGTCGATCGCCCGCCGGGCGGCGCCGCGATCGAAGGCCGGCGCCGCCGGGATCGCCGGGGTGCCGTCGCAGGGGACCACCGTCACCGGCTCCTCGGGGCCGAGGCCGGCGAGGATCTCCCGGGCGTCCTTCCGCGCCCGTTCGAGCAGCGGATCGCCGGAGCGATCGACGTACGACATCGAGAGCGAGGCGTCGAGCACCAGCGCCGTCGCCGCCGGTCCCCCGGGCGCCGCCGCCGCCGTCGCCTCCGGCGCGGCGAAGCGGGGCCGGGCCAGCGCCAGCGGGATCGCCAGGAGGAGCAGCGTCCGCGCCGCGAGGAGGAGGATTCGCTTCAGCCGCAGCCGCCGCACGTTCCGCTGGTGCGAGCGGCGGATCAGCTCGATCGCCGGAAAGGGCAGGGGCCGGGGCCGCCGCCGCTGCAAGAGGTGGATGGCGATGGGGATCAGCGCCGCCAGCGCGCCCCAGGCGAAGAGCGGGTTTCCGAAGACGATCCCCACCTAGCGCCTCCCCCCGCCGCGGCGGGCGAGGAACCGGAGGAGCAGCCGGTCCAGGTGGGCGTCGGTGCGGACCAGCTCGTACTCGACGTCGGCCCGCTCGCAGGTCTGCTTGGCCTCCGTGCAGAAGGCGTCGAGCTCCTCGAGATAGGAGGCGCGGATCGAGCGCGGGTCGACTTCCAGCGCCGGCTCGCCCTCCAGCCCCTCGAACCGCGTCGCGTCCTCGAAGGGGAAGTCCAGCTCGTCGGGATCGAGGAGGTGGAAGATCGCCACCTCGTGCTTCATCCGCCGCAGATCGGCGAGCCGCCGCATCGCCCCCGGCGAGAAATCGAGGAGGTCGGAGAAGACGAAGACGTTGGCCCGCCGCCCCGCCTTCTCCGCGACCAGATCCGCGGCCGCGGCGAGATCGGTGGGCCCGGTCGCCGCCGCCGCCTCCAGCGTCCCCAGGATCGCCGGCAGGTGCCCCAGCGCCGCCCGCGGCGGCAGGTACCCCAGCTCCTTCCCCCGGGCCACCACCACGCCCACCGCGTCCTGCTGCCGCACCAGGAGGTAGCCGAACGAGGCGGCCAGGGTCTGGGCGTAGGCGAGCTTGGAGAGCCGCTCCGGATCGCCGCGGTAGCCCATCGACGCGGAGGCGTCGACCACCAGGAAGGCCCGGAGGTTGGTCTCCTGCTCGAACCGCTTCACGTAGTAGCGATCGAGCTTGCCCCAGGCCTTCCAGTCGAGGTGCCGGAGATCGTCGCCGGCGGCGTAGTCCTTGTGCTCGGCGAACTCCACGCTCTGGCCCTGGTGCGGCGAGCGGTGGAGGCCGGAGAGGACCCCCTCCACCACCGCCCGGGCGCGGAGCTGGGTGTTCCCGAGCTTGGCGAGGACCTTGGGATCGAGGAGGGACACGCTACGCCTTCACCACCTCGAGGAGGCGGTCGATGAGGTCCGCGGAGGAGATGCCCTCCGCCTCGGCGGTGAAGTTGGTGAGCACCCGGTGTCGCAGGACCGGCTTGGCCAGCGCCCGCACGTCCTCGCGCTCCGCCGCGTAACGGCCGTGGAGGATCGCCCGGGCCTTCGCGCCCAGCACCAGGTACTGCGAGGCCCGCGGCCCCGCGCCCCACGACAGGTAGCGGGAGACGAAGTCCGGCGCCCCCTCCGCCTTCGGCCGGGAGAGCCGGGCGAGGTTGACCGCATAGCGCACCGTCTCCTCGGAGACCGGCACCCGGAGCACCAACTCCTGGAGGGCCAGGATCGTCTCCGGCCCCAGCACCTTGGTGAGCCGCGCCTGCGACGGCCCGGTGGTCTGGAGGACGATCCGGACCTCCTCGTCCTCCGTGGGGTAGTCCACGTCCACCATGAACATGAACCGGTCGAGCTGGGCCTCGGGGAGTGGGTAGGTCCCCTCCTGCTCGATCGGGTTCTGGGTGGCGAAGACCAAGAACGGCGGGGCGAGCGGATAGGTGCGTCCGCCGGCGGTGACCCGCTTCTCCTGCATCGCCTGCAGCAGCGCCGCCTGGGTCTTCGGCGGGGTGCGGTTGATCTCGTCGGCGAGGACGATGTTGGCGAAGAGCGGCCCCGGCACGAAGCGCGTCTCCCGCCGGCCGGTGGCCCGGTCCTCCTCCAGCACGTCGGTGCCGGTGATGTCCGTGGGCATCAGATCCGGCGTGAACTGCACGCGGTTGAAGGA
>JAEZJH010000229.1 GCA_023436385.1 Pseudomonadota bacterium | reverse complement strand
CCCACTGCCCGAGGCGCTGGGCCACCAGCTGCACCTGGTCCCGGGGCCCGGTGAGGAAGGTCCACCCCTTGGCCGGCACGCGGTGCTTCTTGGCGAAGGCGGCCAGGTCGGCGGGCGTGTCCCGGGGATCGAGGCTGATCGAGACGAACACCACCTCCTCCCCGAACCGCTCGCCGAGCTGCTTCTGGAGGGCGTTGAGCCGGGCAGTCATCAGCGGGCAGGCGTATTCGCACCGGGTGAACATGAAGTTCACCACCACCACCTTGCCGGCGAGGACGTCGCTGTAGAAGCGCACCTCCCGGCCGTCCTGGGTGACCAGCTTGGTGTCGGTGAAGTAGTCCCGGGCCCGGGTCTCCCCCGCGGCGTCGCCGGCTGCCGTGGGCCCGGCGTCGGCCGCCGGCGTCGGCGCCGGGACCGCGCCGAGCACCGAGGCGGCGACCAGTGCGGCCCAGATCATCGCGCCACCTCCGCGCCGGCGGTTCGGGCGGCGAGGAGCCGGTTGACCCGCTCCTCGATCGCCGCCGCGGAGGGGAAGCCGTTCAGCCGGTACCAGCGGCCCGTCTTCACGTCGCCGACCAGGACCATCGGCGCGTGGTCGGCCGGGCTGGCCACGTAGGCCCCGAGCCCCCGGAGCACCCGCGCCATGTCCTCCCGGTCCCCGGTGAGCCAGCTCCATCCCTCCCGGGCCCGGTACCGCTCCGCCATCGCCGCGAGCCGCGCCGGCGTGTCCCGTACCGGGTCGACGGAGAGGGAGATCAGGCGCACGGACCTCCCCGCCTTCTCGCCGAGGCGCTCCTGGACCGAGCCGAACAGGCCGGAGAGCACCGGACAGACCGTGGTGCAACTGGTGAAGACGAAGTTCACCACCGCGATCCCGTCGCCCAGCACCTCGCCCGGAAAGCGGACCGACCGGCCGGTCCGATCGACCAACGACACGTCGGCCAGGGTGACCCGGGTCTCCGTCGCGTCGGCTGCCTTCGCCGGGCCGGCCGCCGTCGCCGCTGCCGCCGGCTCCGGCGCCGCGTGGCAGGAGGGGACCTCGAGAGCGGCCGCCGGCAATCCACCCGCCGGGCCTCCGGTCCCCGGCCCCGCACCGGCGAGCGCCGGCGCCACCAGCCCGACGATCCCGACCACGGCTCCGACGCTACGGCTTCGCACTCCCATCGCCTCCCTCCCTCTCGCCGCGCCCGGCGGCCTCCGTGACCAGGAGCGCCCGGTACGGCAGGGCGCCAAAGGGCAACCCTGCCGACGGCGCGCCGATGTGCAGGTAATAGGCGCCAGGATCGGGCAGCCGGAGGATCGCCTCGTAGACGCCGTCCTCCACCTCCCGCGCCGCCGTCTCCTCCCGGGGCCGGGCGGGGGCGCGGTAGTAGCGCACCGCCACGTCGGCGAGCCCCGTTTTCGGCCGGTGGCCGGTCGCCTCCCGGAGGCGGAATCGCACCCGCGTCGCCTCGCCGGCGGGGACCCTGCTGAAGAAATCGAGATATTCGACCTCGAGCGGCAGGCCCTCCCGCCGAAGCGACGGGTTGGGCGCCGCCTCCAGGGAGAAGCAGTGGAGCACCCGCGGCGAATCGAGGAGGAGGGCCACCTGGTAGCTCCCGGCGGCGGGGAGCCGCAACCGGCCGGCGTGGACGCCCGGCTCCACCTCCCGGAGGCTGCGGTCGATCACCGTCGCCGCGCGCCCGGAGTGGCCGTAGTTCCGGAAGCTGCCCATCGGCGCGTTCATCCCCTCCATGTAGTAGTAGGACTGGCTGTCCGACGGGTTGAGCACGAAGACCGCCGCCTCCGCCGCCGCCCGGGCCAGCGTGTTGGCCAGGACCGATGCCGGCGCCAGGCCGGGTGCGGTCGCCCCCGCGGCGAACCCCTGCACGATCGGCGAGCGGCCGGCCCCCAGCGACGAGAGGCGGATCATCGCCACCCGCTCCGTGTCGAGGAGCCGCACGTAGGCGTGGGCGTCGGTGAAGGCGAGCTGGTACGGCCGCCCCGGCACCGGGATCACGTGGACCACCTCGTTCCGCGCGGCGTCGATCACCTGGACCGCGTGCTCCTCGGGATGGAGGGCGAGGCCCCAGCGGCCGTCGCCGGAGAACTCGATCGGGCCCAGGCCTTTTGAGGTCGGGATCCGGGCGATCACCCGGAGTTCCTCGGGGTCGACGACCGCGACCTCGCCGGAGTCGCCGTCGACGACGTAGACGGCGGTGGAGAGCGGCGAGACGGCGATCCCCAGCGGGCGGCGGCCGATCCGGAGCGTGGCCCGTAGCTCGAGGGAGTCGACGTCGATCGCCGAGATCGTGCCCTCGTCGCGGTTGGTCACGAAGGCGGTGCGGTTGCCGGCGAAGGCGAGCTGGTGGGGGCCGGCGCCGGTGGGGATCCGGGCCACCACCCGGGCGGCCTCCGCGTCGATCACCACCACGCCGCCGGCGTCGTCGCCCACCCACACTTGGCGGCCGTCGGGCTGGAGCGCCACCCGTCCCGGCCGCCGGCCGGCCTCGACGGTGGCGGTGACCCGAAACGTCTCCGTATCCACCACCGCCACCAGGCCCCGGCTCGGGATGGAGACGAAGAGCCGCTGCCCGTCGGCCGCCTGCACCCAGTCGGTGCCGGGGCCGGGGAGGATCACCGTGGCGAAGAGGTTGGTCTTCCCGGTCATCCCCACCACCGGGTCGATCACCGAGAGGCTGGGGTCCTGGTTCATCACCAGCAGGTGGTAGCCGTTCAGGTCGACCATCGGCCGGATGCCGACCAGGCCCTTCAGGTAGAGGCCGACCCGCTCGCGGCAGGCGGCCTCGCCCTCGCCCTGCGTGGCCTCGCCTTCGTCGGCGCCCGGGAGGCCGCCGAGATCCATCCAGGCGCCCGGGTTCAGCCCCCGGAC
>JAEZJH010000147.1 GCA_023436385.1 Pseudomonadota bacterium | reverse complement strand
CCACCGGGCCTGTGCGCGGATGCTCGCCAGGGTTTCGGCGCCGGGCACCGCCGCCCGGCTCGGCCGTCACCTCGTCGCCGCCGGCGAGCTGGAGGAGGGGTTGCCGCGCCTCCTCGCCGGCGCCCGGGAGTGCATCGAGCGCGGCGAGATCCGCCAGGCCGATCTGCTCCTCGCGGAGCGGGAGCGGTGTCTCGCGCAGCTCGAGGTCCCGCGCGACGATCGGCGTTGGGGCGAGACCTGGCTCCTCCGGGCCCGGGTGGCCGGCCTTGGCGGCGACGCCCGGGCACGGGCGGAGTGGAGCCGGCGCACCATGGAGGCCGCCGACCGCCACGGCTGGGCGGAGCTGGGCGCGGCCGCCTCGGTCGAGCGGGGGAGCGCCCTCGCCGACCTGGGTGATTCCTCCGGGAGCCGCACCTTCCACGAGGAGGCGGCGCGCCTCGCCAGCGAGATCGGCGATCGGACGCTCCTCGCCCGGGCCCGGTCGGCGATGGCGCACGCCCTCCTCGCCGCTGGCGAGCTCGAGGCCGCGGCCACCTGCGCCCGGGCCGCCCTCGAGTTCGCAGAGGAGGTCGGCGACGACGACCTCGCCGCCGAGGCCCTTTTGTCGCTCTCCTTCATCGAGAAGCAGGCGGGGGACCTGCCCCGTGCCGCGGAGCGGGCCGAGCAGTCCCGGCAGCGCCTCGAGCGCCGGGGACGCCGCTCCGGCGCGGCGTACGCGCTGGTACAGGAGGGCGAGGTGGCCCGGCTCCGGGGCGATCTGCACACCGCGGAGCGCTGTTACCGGGAAGCCCTCTCCGTGCACCGGGCCCTGGGCCACGGCCACGCCGCCACCGAAGAGGCCAACCTGGGCCTGGTGCTCCTCGCCCAGGGCCGCTACCCCGAGGCCCGCACCACGCTCGAGCAGGTGCTGGGCGCGTTCGACGGCTCGGGCCACCTGCCGATGGTCGGAGCGATGCACGCCGGGCTGCTCCCCTGTGTCGCCGCCGCCGGCGACTGGGAGGCCTGGGACCTCCACCTCGAGGAGGCGTTCCGGATCTTCGGCGAGACCCGCTTCGCCGACGTCGACAACGCCCGTCTCGCCTCCCTGGCCGCCGACCTGGCCCGTGGCTCCGGGGAGACCCGCCGGGCCCGCAGCGCCCTGGCGCTCGCCGCCTCCCAGTGGTTCGGGCTCGGCCGGGACGAGGAGGGTCGCAACGCCCTCGCCCGGCTGGAGCTGTCGCACCATCGTCAGTAGGCGCCGCGTCCTCGGCCCCTAGGGGCGGGAGCGCTCTCGCCAGACGGGCGCGTCGTGGCATCCGTGCGAAGCGGAGGGTCCCTCTTCCACCAGCGAGGCGGCGCGGCGCTCGTCTCGTGTTTCCGTTTGTGCCGGCGGGCCGCAGATTGGCTACGATGTGCGCGTGCCAAACGGAACGGGTTCGACGGGCAGGATCCGCTGGCCCCTGGCGCTGGGGCTCGGCCTGGCGGGCCTCGGCTTGAACGCCGTTCCGGTGGAGGTCCTCTCCGGCGTGCACCTGCTGCCCGGGCACCTCGCGGTGATCGCCGCCGGGGTGTTCCTGGGCCCGTGGGCGGCAATGGTCGCCGGCGCGGTGGCCGGCTCGATCACCCCGGGGCAGTTCGGCCACTTCTGGGTCTGGCCGATGTTCGTCCTCGAGGGCGGCGGGGTCGGGCTCCTCGCCCGGCGCTTCCGGCCGCTGGGGGCCACCGGGCTCTACTGGGCCCTGGCGGGCGGCCCGTACCTGGGGGGCCTGCTCGGCATCTATCCCTTCGGGACCGCGGCGACGATCGTGGTGAAGACGGTGGTCGAGTCCTCGATCGGCGCGCTGGTGCTCCAGGTGCTCGCCCTCGTGCCCCGGGTCCATCGGGCCCTGGGGGCCTGGCTCCCGCCGCCGCTCCGGGAGGTCCGGACGCAGGTGGTGGTGCGATCGGTGGTGCTGCTCGCGGCGCTCCTCCCGCTGGTGGTCCTCGCGGCCTCGAACGCCCGGCTCCTCTACCGGCAGCGAGTAATCGCCTTCGATCGGGCGAATCAGGTTAGCGTGATGGCGATCGGGAAGACGATCGAAGCGCGGATCCGCGATGCCCGGATCGCCGTGGACGAGGCGGCGCACCAGGTGGAGGGTCGCTCCCGGGGCGTTCGTCGGATCCTCTCGAGGTCGCTGATCGAGAACCCGCTGCTCCGCGAGGCGGCCGTGGTCGAGGACGGGCGCCCGGTGAGCGTCGTCGGCGTGCCGCGGGAGGATGGGGCGTCGCTGCGCTCGTTCGACCGGATCCCGCCCGGCCCGCCGGTGCGGGAGCTGGAGGCGGGCGAGGGGCGTCCACCCCTCCTCCTGGTGGCCACGCCGACGGCCAACGGCGAGATCGTCGCTGGCGTCGACCCGGCGCTGTTCCTGCAGAGCCTGCCGATCCGGAATCCGGCCGACACCAGGGTGCTGGTGCTCGATCGGGAGGGCCGGCTCCTCGCCGATAGCGGGGTCGGGCCGGTGGACGAGCAGTTGCGCTCCGCGATCGACCGGGCGGGGGCCGAGGGGAGCGCGGTCTTCCTGGAGAATCCCTCCGCCCCGCGCACCCTCCGGCCGCAGGCGACGACGCGCGTCGCCGTCGCGTCCGTGGCGCCGTTCGGGCTCCGGGTGGCGGTCGCCCGGCAGCAGCGAAGCCTCCAGCCGACCGTCGAGGCCGAGGCCATGGCCCTCCTGGGCGGCTTCGTGGTGGCAATGCTGGTGGTCTTCGTGTTGGGGCTGGCGCTGACCCGATTGATGGTCGATCCGGTTCGCGCCGTGTCCCGGGCCGCGGCCCACCTCGAGGCCGGCCGCCGCGCCGCCCGCGTCGAGTCCGGCGCCGACGGGGCCCCGGTGGAGCTCCGGGAACTGGCCGAGGACTTCGACCGGATGGCCGAGCGGCTCGAGCAGCAGCTCGGGGCCATCGAGGCCGCCAGCCGCGCCAAGGACGAGTTCCTCTCCGTCGCCTCCCATGAATTGAAGACCCCGCTCACCATCCTCAAGGCGCAGGTGCAGCTGCTCGAGCGACGGGCCGCGGACGTCCACGGGCCGCAGCTCAAGCTGATCGACCGGCAGCTCGACCGGATCACCCGGCTCGTCTCGCAGCTCCTCGACGCCTCCGCCGTCGGCGCCGGCGTGATCTCCCTCGAGCCCCGGGAGTGCGAGCTTTCCGCCGTGGTCCGCCGCGTCGCCGAGGGCCTCGCTCCGTCCGCGCCGGCCCACGAGCTCCGGCTCGACCTGCGAGAGGTGACCGGCCGTTGGGACGAGCTGCGACTCGAGCAGGTCTTCCACAACCTGATCGGCAACGCCATCAAGTACAGCCCCGCCGGCGGCCCCATCGATGTCTCCGTGGTCGCTCTCCCCGACGGCGGCGCCGAGGTGGTGGTCGCCGACCGGGGCGTCGGCCTCACCGCCAGCACCAAGGCCAAGCTGTTCGAGCGCTTCGGCCGCGGCGAGGCCCCCTCCAACATCGGAGGCTTCGGCGTCGGCCTCTACGTCGTCCGCGCCATCGTCCAGCGCCACGGCGGCACCGTGGACCTGTCCCCCCGCGACGGCGGAGGAGCGGTGGCGACGGTGCGTTTGCCGAAGGAGGCTCCGGCCGCGTTGCCCTTGCCGAGGCCGAGGGCGGGGGCGGAGGAGACGGCGCGGGAGTGAAGGTGGGGCGGGGGGGAGGCGGGATGGGGCGCTGGCGGCTTTGATTTCGGGGGGAAATGGGGGGCCGA
>JAEZJH010000070.1 GCA_023436385.1 Pseudomonadota bacterium | reverse complement strand
CTCGAGGAGGACGCGGCGGGTCCCCTCCCCGACCTCCGCGTCGGCGCCGCCGAACACGCCGGCGATCACCAGCGGCCGCTCCGCGTCGGCGATCACCAGGTCGTCGGCGGTGAGGGTCCGCTCCTTGCCGTCGAGGGTGACCAGCTTCTCGCCCTCCACCGCCCGCCGGGCGCGGACCACGCCGCCGCGCATCTTGTCGAGGTCGAAGGCGTGGAGCGGCTGCCCCACCTCGAGCAGCACGTAGTTGGTGATGTCGATCAGGTTGCCCAGAGACCGGACCCCGCACAGCTCGAGCCGCCGGCGGAGCCAGGCCGGGCTCTCGCCGAAGGTCACGCCCTCGATCACCCGCGCCGCGTAGCGGCCGCACCGCTCCGGATCCTCGATCCGCACCTCGATCCGCCGGGAGGTCTCGTCGCCGCTCTCCGTCGGCGCCGCCGGCGGGAGCTTCAGCGTGAGGCCGATCAGGGTGGCGAGCTCCCGGGCAACGCCGACGTGCGAGAGCCAGTCGGGCCGGTTGGGCGTGGCGTTGAGCTCGAAGGCCACGTCGTCGAGGCCGAGCTCCTCCACGATCGGCGTCCCGGGGCGGGCCCCGGGCCCGAGGAGCATCAGCCCGGAGGCGTCCTCGGCGAGGCCCAGCTCCTTGGCCGAGCAGAGCATCCCGAACGACTCGACGCCCCGGAGCTTGGCCCGGCCGATCGCCATCCCGTTGGGCAGCTTGGCGCCGACTAGCGCCGCCGGCACCTTGGCGCCGACGCCGTAGTTGGCGGCGCCGCAGACGATGGAGAGGGGCTCGCCCGAGCCCACGTCGACGCGGCAGAGGTTCAGGTGCGAGGAGCCGGCGACGGGCTCCTTGGAGAGCACCTCGCCGACCACCACGCCATCGAGCCCCTGCCCCTGCCGCTCGATCGCCTCGACCTCGAGGCCGGCGCCGGTGAGGAGCTCCGCCACCCGGTCGACCGACGGCAGCTCGCCGTCGATCAGGTCCCCGAGCCACTGGTAGGAAACGCGCATGTCTGTACCCGGGTCAGAACTGGGAGAGGAACCGGACGTCGTTCTCGTACATGCTGCGGAGGTCGTCGATGCCGTAGCGGAGCATGGCGATCCGCTCGACGCCGAGGCCGAAGGCGAAGCCGCTCACCACCTCCGGATCGTAGCCGACGTAGCGGAACACCTCGGGGTCGACCATCCCCGCGCCGAGCACCTCGAGCCAGCCGGTGCCCTTGCAGACGCGGCACGGCGGACCCGACGCCGGCGCCGGGGTCGGCTTCGTCCCGATCGACTCGAGCGGCCGGCCCGGCTCGGGCACCGGCGCCGCGAGCCGCAGCGTCCGGTCGCTCCCGGAGAGTCCGGAGCCGCCGCAGATCACGCAGCTGATATCCACCTCGGCCGACGGCTCGGTGAAGGGGAAGTAGCTGGGCCGGAAGCGGGTGCGCATGTCCGGACCGAACAGGCCCTTCACGAAGGCGTCGAGGGTCCCCTTCAGATCGGCGAAGGTGACCCCGCGATCGACGTAGAGCCCCTCGATCTGGTGGAAGTTCGGGGTGTGGGTCTGGTCGCTGTCGCAGCGGAAGACGCGGCCGGGGGCGATGATCCGCACCGGCGGCTTCTTCGCCAGCATGGTGCGGACCTGCACCGGCGAGGTGTGGGTCCGGAGCAGGACCTCGCCCGGCGGCACCGAGCCCGGGGGCAGCACGGAGTCGTCGACGTAGAAGGTGTCCTGCATGTCCCGGGCGGGATGGTCCTTGGGGATCGCCAGGGCCTCGAAGTTGTAGAAGTCGAGCTCGACCTCCGGCCCGCCGGCGACCGCGAAGCCCATCTTCGCCAGGAGCTCGACCATGTCGTCGAGGGTCCGGGAGATCGGGTGCCGCCTGCCGGCGCGGACCGGCCGGCCCGGCAGCGTCACGTCGAGCCGCGGCCCGGAGAGCTCGGCCTCCAGCTTCTCCCGGGCGAGGGCAGCACGGCGGGCCTCGAGGGCCTCCTCCACCGCGGTCACCACCCGGTTCACCGCGTCGCCGTAGACGGGCTTCAGCGTGCCCGGGAGCTTGCCGATGTTCCGGCGGAGCAGGCTCACCCGCCCGCTCTTCCCCAGGTACTCGACGCGGGCGGCTTCGAGCGCGCGCTCGTCGGCGGAGCCGGCGATGGCGGCCAGCGCCGTCTCGCGGGCGGCCTCGATCTCCGCGCGCTGCTCGGGATTCAGTTCGGCCATGGACCCCTCGAACGAAAACAAAACGGCGACCTCCGTGGCCCGGAGGTCGCCGTGAGAACTCGGAAGCGCTGCCCCGAAGACTCAGGCCCGGGCCGCCGCCGCGACGGCAGCGAAGCCCTTGGGGTCAAAGAGCGCCAGGTCGGCCAGGATCTTCCGGTCGATGACGATGCCGCCCTTGGTCAGCCCGGCGATGAGGCGCGAGTAGCTCAGGTCGTTCTGGCGGGCAGCGGCGTTGATGCGGACGATCCACAGCCGCCGGAAGTCCCGCTTGCGCTGCTTGCGGTCGCGGGTGGCGAAGTCGAGCGCGCGCTCGACGGCCTGGTTCGCCCGGCGGTAACAGTTCTTGCGCCGGCCGCGGAAGCCCTTGGCCAGCTTGAGGACGCGATTGCGGCGGCGACGCGCCTTGAAACCCTTCTTGACTCTCATCCTTCACCTCTCGTTCCGCTCCGGCGTGGCTCCTGGCCTCCGGCGCGGGGGACCTCCGCGAGGTCCGCTTGGTACGGCGTTTTCCGGCTAGATGTTCGAGCCGTAGGGGAACAGCTCCTTGATCACCTTCTTCGCGTCCTGCGGCACCAGGGTCTCCGTCCCGCGGTTCTGCCGCTTGCGGGCGGGGCCCTTGTTGGTGAGGCAGTGCCGGGCGAACGCCTGGCGATACTTCACCGTGCCACTCTTGTTGACGCGGAAGCGCTTCTTCGCGCCGCTGTTCGTCTTGAGCTTCGGCATGT
>JAEZJH010000069.1 GCA_023436385.1 Pseudomonadota bacterium | reverse complement strand
CCCCGGCGGGTCGGGGACCGGGCCGGAAGCAACTCAGGGACCGCAGAAGCCGACGGTCCCGTAGAGCGGGTAGCAGGTGTGAAGCTCGGTGGGCAGGTTTTCCAGGCAGACCTGGCCTTCGTCGCAGCTGCCGGTGGGAACGGGTCCGCAGAAGCCACCGCAGCCGTCCGTCCCGCACTCGCGATTGGCGCAATTCGGGCGGCAGCAGGCGCCCGCGAAGCAGACCTCCCCATCCGCGCAGGCCCACGGACAGGGAACCGGGATCACGCACTTGCCCAGGTAGTTGCAGAGCTCGCCCTCGGCGCAGCTGCCACAGGTGCCGCCGCAGCCATCCGCGCCGCACTCCTTGTTTTCGCACCGAGGCGCGCACGTCTCGGGGGGTGCGGCGCACCGTGCCGGGTTGCACTCGGTACAGTTGCCGCCGATCAGGTTGCATCTCTGGGTCGAGCAGTAGTTGGTGCAGAACCCGCCGCGGAGGATCTTCTCCTCGAACATCTCGCTTTGCGCGCAGACGGTCCCATCGGTGCACGGGCTGCGCGGATCGAAGGGGGCGTAGTCGCAGGCCTCCCGGAGCGCCTTGGGCTCCGGCGACGACGGACCGCAGGTGCCTTGCCCACCGTGGAACTGGAACCGCAGCTGACAGATCTGCTGGTCGCCGAACGGATCCTCGGGGCAGGACCCGTCTCCGGTCGGATCGCAGGACGGAACGCAGATGCCCGGGGTCGTCGGGAACCAGTACGGGTCGACGTCGGCCTGGGTCATCCGGTTGATGGGGAAGCCGAAGTAGAAGGCCTGCACACAGGCGTCGGTCGGGTCGGCGCAGCCGAGTTCCGGGTTCGGCCCACTCATCCAATCGCCGTGCCCCGCGTTGCACAT
Source organism: Pseudomonadota bacterium (assembly GCA_023436385.1). Classification (GTDB taxonomy): domain Bacteria; phylum Myxococcota; class Myxococcia; order Myxococcales; family Vulgatibacteraceae; genus JAEZJH01. The sequence goes on along the minus strand of JAEZJH010000069.1, from coordinate 8,413 downwards.
CGGCCGGCAGATGCCCCGGCGGGAGCCCGGGCGATCGGGATCGGGTCCCCAGGGATCGCAGAACTGCCCGACGGGACACATCGCCTCGAGCGCGGGTCGCCGTGCGTCGGGATCGCAGCTGGTGCGGCCCTGACCGGTTCCCGCGTGGCCTGCCTGCTGGCAGAGACCGATCACCCCGCTCTGCTCCGGCGTGAACTTGTAGGTGTTCCAGACCGGGATACAGGTGCCGTCACCGGTGCCCTGGGCGTCGCAGGGCGCAAACATCCGGTCGAGGTCAGACCCGAGGGCGCCGTCGGTGCATCGCTGGTAGTTGCAGTACTTGGCCTCGCCGGTGTCGACGCACTCCGTCAGCGGGTCGAGGCAATCGGCCGTCGTCTCGCAGGACTGCATGCAGATCTGGAACTCCGGGTGGCATGCATACCCTTCCTCGCAGCCGACGGCCGGCAGGCATGGCTCCCACTGCAGCGGTACGCGGGAGCGCCCCGGCAGGCGGCACTTCGCGGGCAGGGACACCGTGCCGTTGTAGTCCCAGTCGCAGATCCTTCCGTACGGTTTGCAAGTATCGGACTGGACCGCCTCGCCGAAGAGCGGCGTGGTGGTGTCGGGGATGCAGCTGCAGGGCATCCCGGGGTCGAACTGGAGCGACGCAAGATCGAGGCACGTCTGCCCTGGTTCGCACTGCTCCCCGCCGCAAGAGATCGGCTCGCAACCGGTCGTCGGCGAATCCGCCTGGTCGGGATGGCACTGCTCGAAGCTGACCGCGGTGCCGTCCCACCAGGCCGTCGGGGCCCGGCATCCCCCGGGGGGATTGCACAGCTCGACACAGGCGGGCGGGGTCTGGCTCTGGTCGCAGGTCTGCGTCGACGAACACACCGGCTGGCAGTCCTCGACGATCGGCGGATCGGTCTCCGTGGTCGCGGGGTCGGAGTCGTCGCAGGCGAGAAGGCCTGCCAGGAGACCCATCGAAAGACCAACGGCAAGTCGTTCGCGGCTCATCGGTAGGCTCCTTCGGTCAGGACGAGCGTGTATCCACCCACGTATCCCGGCGGATTCGGCGGGGTGCCGAACCCCTGATCCATCAGGGCCGACGCCACCAGGAAGTAGTCCGCGGGCGCCAGGTCGACGGTGACGAAGCCACCGGGAATCCGGGTGAATCCGGGACCGGTATGCGAATCACCCTCGGCCCTCGCGTGCGTCAGGATCCCGAAGTTCTGTGTCGGCCCGTACAGCTGGGCCCCGGGCTGCGTCTTCGGGGTCTCGTAGGGGACGTCCGGCATCGCCAGGATCGTCATCGTGGTCGGCCGGGTGACCGTGAACGAGAAGAAGTCCGCGTCGAAGAAGATGCGATCGAGCTTTCCCTTGAGGACCAGGGGCAGCTGGCCGTCGAGGATCCCCAGGGGCAAGGCCGCGTTGAGCCAGGGGGTGACATCCCAGTTCTCGTCTCCGGCCATCTCGTGGATCGGCTCGACCTCGATCTCCGCGGTCACCCCTGCGACCAAGTCGTAGGTGACCGGACCGGCGAACGGCCACCGCGGGTCGGCGGGGAGGTCCGCGCTCACCTCGAGGAAGAGCGAGGTCCGGTCGGTCAGGAGCACCACGATGTCGTTGATGGCCCCGTGGACGCCGGGCTGGATGACGTTCTGCCAGAAGAAGTTCTCGTCCGGGTTGAAGGGGTTGGCCTGGGCGTACTTCATGTGCGTCGCGGCGTAGTCCGCGTCCTTGACGGCGATCCCGACATCGAAGGGGTTGCCGGAGCCGTCGTCCCGCTGGTCCGCCCGGATCCGGAGGAGCGTCGTCCTCCCGGGCGAACCGGCGGTGAGGTGGAAGACCTGGATCGAGTCGGGGCCCGACAGGACGTTCTCCGCCGCGCGGACCGGCTCGGTTCCCTCCATGGTGCCGAGCTCCGAAACCGGCACCCGTGTCAGCCGCGCCGTGAAGCGTGTCTCCTCCTCGGCAATCACCTTTGGCGTCTCGAGATGGAGGCGCTTCGCCGACCCTGAAAACCGGACGGCGTTGTAGTGCTCCGTTCCCAGCGGGATGTAGCGGTAGCCCTCTCCGCCCGGGACCAGGTAGTCGGGCACCCCGTAGATCACCCGGTCCTCGTCGCCCAGGGCGTAGAACCACCGCACGTTCGGCCTGGTGGGCGGGGTCGAGAAGGTCAGCTGGTAGATCCCGTCGGGGGACAGGCCCCCGGGGCGGATCGCGGCGCCCGAGCCGGCGATGTCGAACTCGACCAGGTCCCCCTCGGTGACGGGGATCTCCTCCGGTGCGACGGCGGTGACGGAGATCAGGTAGCCGCACTCCCGGCAACCGGTCCCCCGGAGTCCCCGCATGAAGTTGTCGCGGTCGCTGACCGCCAGGTAGTAGGTGCCGGTCTCGAGGATGCGGATGGTCCGGAGCGGCCTGTCGCCCCAGTAGCTGATTCCCCACCTGGGATAGTCGCGCCCGACCCAGGGGCCATCGGGATCGTTGAGGAGCAGGGATTCCGAGACCGGCAGGTCGAGGTCGGAGTAGAGGGAGGCCCGGGCCACGACGAAGGCAGCGGAGGAGGTCCCGGCGTTGATCGCCTCGATCGCCAGGACTTGCCCGGCCACCGCCTCGAATTCGAAGACATCGACATCCGGGACCAGGTTCGTGGCCGGGTTCGTCCCATCGAAACGCGCCATGCCCGGCGGGTGAACGACTCCACCTAGCCAGATCGTCGAGCCGACCGGTGGCAACACGAAGCGCGAGGCGACGCCGCCGGTGGTGGGGTCGTTGTTCTCCGTCGCCTCGCCGAAGTCGGGCCGGAGGTAGACGCAGGCCCCGTCGGCCGGGGACTGCACCATCCCCGGCTCGGCACAGAGGACGAGGCAGCGATCGCCCTGGAGGATGGTGCCCTCGCCGCACGACACCTTGGCGGAGGCGACGCACTCGCCGTCGCGCTCCACCGTCCCCTCCCCGCAGTCGGACTCACTACACCCTGGAAGCGTCGCGGCGAACGCGCCGACCACGATCGAGGCCAACGCGGCAAACCGGTGCTCCGCAAAACGCTCGCACATGTCGCCTCCCTTAGTTCGGAAGAAGAACGACCGCGTAATCGCCGAATCCGTTGTTGGCGTCCGACGAGAAGGGAGGTCCGGTCACCTGCAGGTAGTAGGTTCCCGCGGAGGGCAGGATGCAGGCTTCGTAGGCTCCTGGTCCGAACGTGGAGTTGGTGAAGAACCCGATGTCGCCAATCGCCTCGCAGAGGAGGTCGAGCGAGTCGTCGAGCAGGGCAAACCGGGGGAAGAAGGTCGCCGGCTCGTTGACGGTCGGCAGGACCAGGGCCAGCAAGTCGGTGGCCTCGCGGGCCGTGAACTTGAACCTGTCCACGTCCTCCAGCCGGTCGAGCGAGCCGGTCACCGCGGCCGGATTCGCCGGCAGCTCGAGGTCGAGAACCTGGGCCGACTCCGGGATGCTGTTCTCCTCACCCGACTCCTCGAAGACCTCCGACACCTGCGCCACCGACTCGACCGACAGGTCGTAGGTCATCGGGGTGGTCCACTGGGTCGGCCAGATGTCCTGGGAGACCTCCAGGTAGTAGGTGCGGTCCCGCTCCACCAGCAGATCGACGGCGTTCAGCTGCCCCCAGAGCGTTTGCATCCCGCGCACCCGCGTCGCCAGGGTCCGGATCGGGCGCAGTTGTTCATCGAAGAGGAAGAGGTTGGCGCCGATCACCGGCACCTGGTTGGCGGCCTCGAGGCGGACGATCATGTATTTCGCGGCCGCGCTCTTGACCGCGTGGAAGCGGTAGAGGTTGGTGCCGTTGTAGCTCGCCACGCAGGCGAGCGGGACCAGGGCGCCCGAGGCCTCGGAGATCTCGCCCAGGTCCTCGACGGGTAGCTGGCGAACGGTCACCGGAATCACCGACGGGTTGTCGACCCACAGGCGGTAATCCAGTGCGAACCGGCCCGTTCCGCCCTTGAAGCGAAGGGCGTTGAAGTGCTGCGTCCCGATCGGGATCGGGCCACCGTCGAAAAGGTAGTCGAACAGGTCCTCGACGACGGCGACCTCGTAACCCTCATCGTCGAGGAGCTTCAGGGCGCGAAACGAGGTGCGCTCCGGGGGCGGGATTTCGATGGTGTAGAGGTCGTCGGGAGAAAGACCGGTGTTCCTCAGGACCATCGGCGGGCCGAGCAGATCGACCTCCACCGGGACCTCCGCGCCGATGGGGACATCCGGAGCATCCGGCAGCGTGGTGATTGCGACCCGGTAGTCGCACCGGGATCCGCCCTGGATCCCCTCGCCGTCCAGGTTGGCCTGGTCGGTGACCCGGAGATAGAAGGTCTCGTCGGATCCGAAGCGGATGTACCGGGACGGATGATCGGCGGCGAGCGCGAACCCGTACCAGACGAAGGAGGAGGGCGTCGGCACCTTGGGGGCCACCTCGAAGGCGATGGCCGAGGCTCCGTCGCCGACGGCTTCGAGCCGGATGGCCTGGCCGGCCCTGGCTTCGAAGGCGAAGACATCCGTGTCGAAGCCGTCCGGAGAGGGGACGCCGATCTCGCCTCCCAGGAAGAGCGTGGTGTCCGCCGGCGGCAGGGTGATGGGGATGGCGGTGCCCCCGCGGTCGGGGTCATTGGCGTCGGGGAGCGTCTCGCTCACCTCGGCGTCCCGAAGCACGCACCCGCCCGCGCGCTCGATCCAGAAGGGCTCGTCGCAGACGCGAGTGCATACGCCGTCGCGGACGACCGATCCCGGTCCGCACCGCACCGCGACGCACTCGCCATCCTCTTCGACGGTGCCGGGGCCGCACTCGGTGGACCCGCAGCGGACTTGGGCCGCTGCGAGGAGAACGAGCAGCGATGCAAGCCCGGGTCGTAGGACTGCCGGCAACCTTGGGTTCGACAGCATCGACGCCTCCTGCCGTGATCGGACCACCAGCTAGACGCGCCTCGCGAAAACCCATCCTGCCGTTTTCGTGGGGTGACACCTAAATTGACGGCTCATGCCTTCGACGATGTCAACCCCAATTTATCGAGTTATCTGAGAAGACAGCCGGTGTTCTAAGCCGATGCGAGGCGGAGATCCGCGGTTTTCCTCGGGTCGGGTGGGGCTGAGCCGGACCTCGCCCGGCGCTCGACCCATTTGGGGGGCGCGGTGCTGTGGCCTGGGAGGCGGCGGTGTTCGGTGACCAGGGAGCTGCGGTCTCGTCCGGCGTTCCTAGGCGAGCCGCTGCTGTTGGAGTTCGAGCGGCCCACACTCCCGAGTCGTCCGCGATGGGGATCGAACGGCCCCCCTCCGCCGGGGCGGAAGGGGGCCGGGAGCCACGTGGAGCGATAGCGGCTATTCGAACTTCGTGGCCCAGGCTCGCTCCACACCACGGAGCGACTGCCGGTTCACGAGGAGGTAGCGGTCGGGCTTGTGCCACGTGAGGGCCGGGAGGGTACCGGGGGCAACTTCGATCCCGTCCGGGCCGTCGAGCGGATTGCCGGCATCATCGAAGCGCGAGAACCACACGGCGGGGTACCCGTCGATGTCGGTCTCCCACATGGCGGCATACTGGTCGCCATCGAAGACGACCGAGGGGCGCCCCTCGTCGTACTTGTGGACGATCGCTCGCTGGTAGCTACCCGGGGTGGGGTCAGGCTTGACCGCGAGGCGCATGGCCCAGAGGTCGGCGAAGTCACCCTGGGCGTGGCTGTGAAAGAGGACGAGGCATTCCTCATCCCTGCAGGCCACGGACGGCTCCGCCTGCACGAGACCGCCGTAGTTCTGGTCGAGGTCCTTCGTGAGTTCCACCTCGCCGCTGAACGAATCGTCGGGGCGGACGGTCGCGGCGAACAGGTTGTCCGGATCGAACGACCCCTGGTCGTTCACCTCCCAGACGACCACGAAGTTGTCCTTCGACGCGGCGACAGCCGGCCGGCCGTCGTGGTGGCCCTGGGTGCCGATCTTGTCCGCCGGTCTAAGGTGGAGCGAGGAGCCGTCCCACTCGATGGCGCGGCCCGCCGGGAACCAGGCCCCGCCCGCGCCGTCGCGCCAGGCGGCGAAGAACACTTTTCGTTCGGGGTTGAAGGCGACCGCCGGGTTCCGCGCAGGGCCATTGCTCAGGTTTTCGCTGGGGATGGGGAGCTGGCCGGTCTCATCCACGATCTGGCCGACGATCTGGGTCGGGTTGTTCGGGTTCTCCCACACCACGAAAAAGTCCCTGCCGTCACTGGCGACCGCCGGCTGCGTGATCCCAGTGGTCGAGGCGCCGATGTCGAAGGTCGCGCCGGGCTGACCGGACGCGAGGTCGATCACCGCACCACGAATGACCGCTCCCTGGTGCCAGACTGCCAGGGCGCGATTATTTTCGTTCCGGGCTACGGCGACGCGGCGCTGCCGGAGCGGGGTGTTGTTGAAGTGCTGGTTCAGGATCAGGGGCTCTTGGAAGTCGAGCAGGGTTCCGGTGGCGGTGATGCGGGTCCCGAGGATGGCCGCTTCCGGCGAGCCGTAGTTGTCGTCGTCCCAGGCGACGAGGACCTCGCCGCCGTTCGAGGCGATCGCCGGGACGTGTCGGTTCTGGGTCGCGAAGTTCCCCTGGCCGAAGGAGAGGGGGCCGCCCACCAGGTAACTGCCGGACGGGTCGAGCTTCTGGGCCATCACGTCCAGAGAGTAGTCCTGCCGGCCGAGCCAGGTGATCCAGTAGCCGGGCTCCAGGCCTCGATCGATGAAGGCGATCGACGGATACTCCTCGTAGTCGTGGGACCCGGCACTGACCGGCATGAGCCAGGGGCCCTTCCCCTCCGGCGCGGACGCGTAGATCCCCCTCGCATACTCCTGGTGCGTCTTGCCGTCCTTGCAGACGAATTGGCCCACCGCCGCGCCTTCCACCTCTCCCGCGGCGATGTCGGGCCGGCCCACGAGGCTGCAGTAGTAGCTGTAGTCGACCGGACTTCCGTCGATCGTCCACGCGTCGTCGATGATGCGCGGATCGGCGTCTTTCGTACGGATGAAGATCAGGGAGTTGCGCGCGAACTCGGTGCTCGGTTCGTCCGCGACGAAGCAGGACAGCGCGAGGTAGAGGAAACCGTGCGGCGAGGCGGCGATCGCCGGCCGGCGCACCTGCTCCATTCCCTGGCCGAAGTCGGTGAAGACCGGATACGGCGCGGAGACGGTGCCGTCCAGGAAGACGTCGGTGGCGTAGACGTCGGAGTCGGACGCGTACTCGCTCGTATACACGGCGACGAACCGGTCGGCGATTCCGGCCACGTCCACCTCGCTTTCGCGCCGGGAAGTCGCGGCGATCGAGAACGGCTGGGGGACCCCGTTGGTGGCCGCGTCGACGAAGGCGCCCTGGATGTTCTTGCCTGCGGTTTCCCACGCCACCAGGAACTTGCCGCCGTTGTAGGCGACGCGCGGGTTCATTAACTCGCCAGCCGCGGTGGCGTAGGCGATGACGAACGGCGCGGAGTCGATCACCGTGCCGTCGGGGCTCACCCGAGCGCCGTGGAGGTAGCTGTACGACTGCGTGCCGTTCTTGACCTCACTCCGGAACACGCCGAGGAAGTTGCCGTTCTCATCGGCGGCGAGGGCCGGGGAATGGTGGTCGCCGGTGGAGACGTCCTTCACGAACGCGGACTCGACCGGCACCTTGTTGACCACCTGGGGCGCGGCAGGGGCGGACGACGCGACGGACAGCACCGCGAGGCCAGCCAGGATGTGCAGACTTCGCCTCATGCTTGTCTTTCATCGGCCCGGGGGGGGAATCTGGTGGCCGTGGCCGAGACGGCTCGCCGGATCCTCGATCGCGCGCCCTGTGATGGGTCGACTTACGGGGGGTGTAGCCGACGGCGATCGTGGACCCGGGGAGCTTGCCGAGCCTCTGCGCTGCAGGTCAAAAGAAATGGCTTGCAATAACGTAGTACGGAAGAAGAACCATTTATTGTGTTACGGAATACCCCTTGTAGGCCCGGTTACCGCTGGCGGTAGCTCGCAGCGCAACCTGGGGGGTGCGTGGGGACCCGAGGGCGCCGGTCTCGTCGGGCCTCCCGGTGTCGTCGGGGCGCTCGTGCTCCCCGGGGCGGTGGGAGAGCAGAAGGGGAGGGAGGACACGATTACCGCGCCGAACAGCGGGCGTCGGGAGGCCCGTCGGGCGTGACGCAGTGCGCCCGCGTGGGACTTCCCGCAGGGCTCGGGACCCGCCCCCGCCCCCGGCAACGACCCCGGCGACACCGGACGTGAAAACGTGCGATGCTCCCGGAGGATATGTTCCCTCGTTTCGCATCCCACTTTCACATCGAGCCGGGGGCGAGCCCGGTGGCCACGGCCACCGGCGTGTTCCGGCGTGTCGAGGACTGGGTCGAGGAGGTCGTCGACCGGGGGCCGCTGCAGCTTCCGGTCGCCGGCGGCACCGTCGAGCCGGCCCATGGCTGTCGTGTCTCGCTGCGGCTCGACGACGACCGCG
>JAEZJH010000027.1 GCA_023436385.1 Pseudomonadota bacterium | reverse complement strand
CCCACCCCGACGACCACCGCCAGGATCGCGCCACCCGGGCTCCGGCAGGCCTCGACCAGCGCCAGGGCCTCCGCGCTCGAACCGACGACCAGCTTCTCGCCCTGGCGACCGGTGAGGTGGCGGGAGTAGACCCCCTCGCGGAGGGCCGGAAGGAGCGCGGCCTCGAGGTCGTCTTCGGGCGCGAACGGCCGGAGCTGGAGTCGGACGGTGGCGATCACGCGCCGGACCTTTCCCGGCCCGTTCGGGCCGCGGCTCCTCCGTTTGCCCGGTCCCGGTCCCGCGGTCAATGCCCCCGCGCGTCGGCCGACCGGAGCACGGCGAGGTACCGCTCGAGCCGGGGCCCGATCACCCGGGGGACCCGCTGCAGCTCGGCCACCGTCCCGGCGCCGGCGAGGAGCGCCACCGCCCGCAGGGTCTCGTCGAGGGAGCGCATTACCCGGGTCGCCGCCTCCGCCCCGCCCTCCCGGGCGGCGAGGAGGAGCGGCCGGGCGACGCCGGCGGCGGTGGCCCCGAGGGCGAGCGCCTTGCCGGCATCGACGCCGGAGCGGAGGCCGCCCGAGGCGATCACCGGGACGCCCAGGTCCGCGCAGGCGGCCACCGACGCGGCGGTGGGGATCCCCCAGTCCGCGAGCGCCTCGCCGACCGCCGGTACGGAGGCCCGGAGCGCCTCCACCGCCGGCCAACTGGTCCCGCCGGCCCCGGCCACGTCGAGGGCGGCGACGCCGGCCTCCACCAGGCGCCGGGCGGTGGCCCGGGAGAGCCCGCAGCCGGTCTCCTTCACCAACACCGGGAGTGATAGCTCCCCGCACAGCTTCTCGATCGCCGCCAGCGCCCCGCGGAAGTCCCGGTCGCCCTCGGGCTGGGACAGCTCCTGGGCGGCGTTCAGGTGCACCGCCAGGGCGTCGGCGCCGATCGCCTCACAGAGCCGCCGGGCACCGGCGGTGCCGATCTCCACCAGCTGCCAGGCGCCCAGATTGGCGACGAGGAGCGCGGTGGGCGCCACGCCCCGGACCTGGAAGGTCCGGGCGAGCGCGGGATCCTCGAGGACGGCCCGCATCGAGCCGACGCCGATCGCCGCCCCCACCGCCTCGGCCGCCGCCGCCACCGCCAGGTTCACCGCCAGCGTCGCCTCCGCGCCCCCGGTCATCCCGGCGACGAAGAGCGGCGTGCGGAGCCGCTTGCCGAGCAGCTCGACGGAGAGGTCCACCTCGTCGAGCGCCCGCTCCGGCAGCGCCTCGTGGACCAGCCGCACCTCGCCGAACAACGCGTCGGTCCCCGGCGCCTCCACCTCCGCCCGGGCGGCGAGGTCGAGGTGCTCTTCCTTGCGCCGCTCCACGGCGCCGCGATCGTCGGTGTCCGCCATCGCCCGCAACCTACCCGCCCCCGAGTCGGCCCGCCACCTTCCCGGACCGGCCCCGGGGTCGACGGCGAACGGGCCCCCCGGTCGAAGCCGGCTACCGGCGCCGGCGCAGCGCGAGGGCTACCAGCCCGAAGGCCAACAGCCCGAGGTCGCCGGGACCGGCGCTGCGGCAGCCGCAGCCGTAGTCCGGCACCTCGATCCGCCGGGACGCGGTCCAGTCGGAGAGGTTGCCGGCCCCGTCCAGCGCGGCAAAGCGGACCCGGACGGTCTCTCCGGGCTTCGCGTTGGGCGCGGCGCAGGCCGCCTCTCCGATCCAGAAGTAGACGCGCTCGCCGCCGGGCTGGACCTCGTCCACCGCGCCGGCGAGGGTGACCGGGTCGAAGGCGGAGGCGGCCCCGAGGTCGAGGAGGAGGAACCCCTCTTCGCTCCGGACCACCATCGGGACGTAGGCCTCGTCGCCGCAGGAGGTCCCGGTCGAGACCTCGCCCTCGCCCACCTCGAGGATTTCCGGGACTGCCGGGGGCGTGGAGTCGGGCCCCTCGCCGGTCCGGAACGCGACCCCCGGCCGGCCGACGACGCCGGCGGTGTACCGGTTCGACGGCGCCAGCGACTCCTTGGGCACGAGCACGACGAAGTCGCCGAGCGAGGCCACCTCGAAGGCGATCGGCGTTCCGTCCGCCGCCTTCCAGAAGAAGGCGGGAGAACTCTCCGGGCTCCACGCGAGCATCGACGGCGGCACGAAGACGCGGGCGTTGGTCGGCACGTCGGCCGCATCGTCGGCCGGCCAGCTGTAGTCCCAGGACTCCGGGGTCGCGCAGTCACACGCCCCGGCGGAGACCGGAACGCCGATCGCCGCCAGCGCCAGCCCGACCGCTCCCCACCACCGGATCGCCATGGTCGTCTCCCGTTCTGGAAACCAACCGCAGCGTAGCGGAGCGCCGCCGCGCCGGCGACTCGCGTGCGAGGTTTCGGTATTCGCGAACCGCTGCGCCGGCGGGGATCACCCGCCCGCGCTGGTGTACTTGCGGATCGCCTTCCGCCACACCAGCCGGCTCACCACCAGGAACGCAAGGGCGGTGGCCAGCGCGCCGCCGAGCTGCACCGCCGTGAGCTTCCCCAGGATCGCCAGCGCCGGGTAGGTGGTCATCAGCGCCAGCGGGATCACGAAGGTGAAGACGAAGGCGAAGATCCCGCGGAAGATCGAGCTGGGCCAACGGGCGGCGTCGTAGATGGAGATGAACAGGTAGCTGAGGTTGTCGACCTTCACCACGAAGAAGGCCAGGGCGATCACCAGGATCCAGATCGAGTAGAGGATCGCCACCGCCCCGACGAGGAGCGCCAGCGCGACCAGGACGCCGCGGCCGGTCACCTCGTGCCCGCCCCGGACCAACGCAAACGCGAGGATCGCCACCCCGCCCAGGAAATCGGAGACCCGGGCGAGATCGAACTTGGCGGTGGAGACCAGGAACTGGGCGTCCGCCGGCTTCAAAAGCAGGAAATCCAGGGTGCCCTTGCGGATGTGTTCGGTGACCCCGAGCAGCCCGGGCTGGATGGCGCCGGCGAGGACGCCCTTCAGCATGGTGAAGAACCCCACCACCACCAGCGCCTCGGACCAGGCCCAGCCGGCCACGCCCTCCCGCATCTGAAAGAGCACCACCAGCGGCACCAGCGCCGCGCCGGTCCAAAACAGCGACATCACCGCCTGGATCAGGAAGTCCACCCGGTACTGGAGCGAGAGCAGCGCCGAGGCGCGGATCTGGATCCCGAGGAGGCGGGCGTAGCGGGCGGCGGCGGCGTACATGTCAGCCTCCGAAGGCCCCGTAGCGCTTGACGCCCCCGCGCCAGATCGCCGCCAGCCCCACGGTGAACAGCGCCACGTAGCCCCACTGCACCGCCAGGGCCCGGAGCGCCGCCCCCCGGTCCACCAGCCCGAGCAGGTTCTCCACCGGGTAGGAGAGCATGTAGCGGAACGGGAGCCAGGCGGCCAGCTCCCGGAGCCACCCGGGGAAGAGCTCGAGGGGCATGATGTATCCGGAGAACACGAAATACAGACCCAGATACAGGTCGAAGACGGAGATCGATTGCTCCCAGTAGAACGCCAGGGAGCCGATCGCCGCCATCAGGGTGAAGGTCATCGCGAAGGCGCCGGCGTAGGTGAGCGGCACCAAGAGGAGCTGCACCGGGTCGTCGGTGAGGATCCCCGGTCCCAGCCAGAGCAGCGTCCCGACGAAGATCGGGAGCACGATCGCCAGGCGCATCGGCAGGGCGCCCAGGTTGTCGCCGAAGTAGGAGAGGAGCGGGTTGACCGGCCGGAGCAGCCGCATCGAGAGCAGCCCCTGCCGGATCTCCTGGTTCAGCTCCCAGACCACCCAGGCGCCGGTGAGGAGCCGGGTGATCAAGGTTGCCAGGAAGTAGGCCTGGAACCCCTGCTCATCGAACCGCCCGACCGGCGCCTCCTTGGCCACCGCCACCCAGAGCGCCAGCATGATCAGCGGCATGGTGTAGGCCAGGATCCAGACCACCATCTCCGCCCGGTAGGCGATCGCCCCGGCGAAGCCCACCCGCACCATGGTCGGGAGCGCCCGCACCGACCGGGAGAGATCGGCGCGGAGGCGCGTGCGATCGGCGAAGATCACGACGAGGCCGCCTCCGCCTCCCGGGCGCGCCGTCCCCGGGCGAAGAGGTCGGAGAGCACCTCCTCGAGCGGCGCCTCCTCGACGGTGAGGTCGGCCACCGGCAGCCGCGAGAGCGCCGCGGCGATCACCCGGTTCATCTCCGCGTGATCGACCTGCAGCACCACCAGGGCCGGCTCGTGCTGGACCACCTTCGCCCCCAGGCCGGCCAACTCCGCCGCCGCCACCGGCCTCCCCAGCCGGAGCGCCACCCGCTTCTCCGGCCGCGTGGTCCGGACCAGGTCGGCGAGGGCGCCGTCGTAGGTGAGCCGGCCGTGATCGATGACGATCACCCGGGGACAGAGCGCCGCCACGTTGTCCATGTAGCGGCTGGTGAGGAGCACGGTGGCCCCGTGCCGCTCGTTGTAGGTGCGGATGAAGCTTCGCACCGTGCCCTGCATGGTCACGTCGAGGCCGATGGTCGGCTCGTCGAGAAACAGCACCTTGGGCCGGTGGAGGAGCGCCGCCGCCAGCTCGCACTTCATCCGCTCGCCGAGCGAGAGCTGCCGGGTCGGCTTGCCGATCAGCGGGCCCAGGTCGAGGAGCGTCACCAGCTCGTCGAGGGTCTCCCGGTACTGCGCCCGGGGGACGTCGTAGATCGCCCGGTTCAGCTCGAAGGTCTCCTGCGGCGGGAGGTCCCAGAGGAGCTGCTGCTTCTGCCCGGTGACCAGCATGATCGAGCGGAGGAAGTCGGCCTCCCGCTCGAAGGGCACGTGACCGGCGACCCGGACCTCGCCGCTGGTGGGGTAGAGGAGCCCGGCCAGGACCTTGAGGGTGGTGGTCTTGCCCGCCCCGTTGGGCCCCAGGAAGCCGACCCGTTCGCCGGGGGCGATCTCGAAGGAGATGTCGTCCACCGCCTTGACCAGGTCGTAGCGGCGATGGAAGACCGAGCGCACCGCCGCCAGGATCCCCGCCTTCCGCGAGTGGACCTGGTAGTGCTTGGCGAGGTGATGGACGGAGATCATCCGGGCACGCGTCCGACGGGGAGGATGGCCATGGCCCCGGGCCGAAGGGTCCGGGCTTCCGGGCGAAACGGTGGGGATGATGCCCCGCGGAAGGGCGGGTTGCGACCGGAATCCGGCCGGCGGCAGGCCCGAGCGCCCGGGGCAAAACACCTCCGCGCTGTCGACGGCTACCGTCCCGTCTGGTAGAGGGCAGCCGCCGCGGCCCCCGAGGGGCCCGGCCGAAGTGACGAGCGCGGCCACCGGCCGCCCGGAGGAACGACATGGACGCCGTGGGCATCCGCGACGCCGCCGAACGCTGGCTCGCCGAGGATCCGGACCCGGTCACCCGGGAAGAGCTCTCCCGCCTCCTGGCGTCGAAGGACGACGCCGCCCTCGCCGACCGCTTCGCCGGCAAGCTCGAGTTCGGCACCGCCGGCCTCCGGGGCGTGCTCGGCGCCGGCCCGAACCGGATGAACCGGGCGGTGGTGATCCGCACCACCGCGGGCCTCGCCGCCTACCTCCTCGAGCAGGTGCCGGACGTGCGCGACCGCGGGGTGGTGATCGGCCACGACGCCCGCCACGGCAGCGCGCCCTTCGCCGCCGACGCCGCCGCGGTCTTCGCCGGCCACGGGATCCCGGTCTACGCCTTCCCCGGCCTCGCCCCCACCCCGCTCACCGCCTTCGCGGTCCGGCACCTCCGCTCCGCCGCCGGGGTGATGATCACCGCCAGCCACAACCCGCCCGAATACAACGGCTACAAGGTCTACTGGGGCAACGGCGCGCAGATCATCCCGCC